>JARRRJ010000031.1:0-9297 GCA_037380865.1 Sedimentisphaerales bacterium | reverse complement strand
CCAGACTTTCACTCGACATTATCCGATTTATTCTGCTTTCCAGGCTTTTATTGCCAAATTCCTGTTTCACAGTTAATCTGTACGTGGCGCGACAAGGCTGAAAAGATGGTTTTTCTCGGGCTATACTGATAGATTTCAACTCGCAGCCCTCGGGCAGTTGCGTGATCCAGTGTTCTGTTTTCAACAGGTCTGGGGATGGCTCGCCATTTACTGCCAAAACGAGCAATTCATCATCCGACTCAACTCCTACCGGCCGCGGCAAAGGAAGCGATATTTTAGGACGTGGATTGAATCCCTGGCTGTATCGCACGTCGATACCGAGCCTGACGCAGGCACGCTGAAAAAGACTGAGCGTCTGGGAATGCGATAGAAACCTCAGAGTGCCGCTGATTCCGAATCTCACTAAGAGAAAGTCTTGCTTCGAATCTGTCATATTCTCGTGGCTGTTCTCAATAATCATCCTGCCCATTATATCCCATTCGATTCGTTAAGAACATCATAAAGATAGAAATGTCGAAAGGCTTCAGGTAACATAGAGCCAGGTTGTTGAAAGAGTCCTAAGCTATTGCAAGAACAAGAGTTATGTGACATTGATTCGCTATGGGCGGCTTTTTGGTGTTCATCCCGTCTGCCTGGTTATTTCCCGCCAAACAAGGCAGATGATCTCGGCTCTGGTATGTTCGATCTGGACGACGCGTTCGATTTCTCCAATTCAAGGATAAGACTGCCACTGCTCAATTAGCTGCGAAGCTGGAAAAAGAGGCTGAACTTTGAGACGCCGATATTATCGACCGCTTCAAAGAGTAACGAAAAAGACCTTTGAAAGAACATCTTTTGGATTTTCAGCAGTCCTTAATATCAAAAGGCTCAACAGAGAGACATGCGAAAGAACGCTGCGACATGATTAAACGTGTATTTGAAGGTTGTGGGTTTGTGAAATGGGACGATATTTCAGCCAGCAAAGTCCTTAAACAAATTTCTGAGATAAGGAAAACCTTTAAAACAGTTGAAACCGAGAAGATAAATGGTAGGAAGATCAAGCGGAAAAAAGTCAAATACCTTGGTGTAATTTCAGTTAAGACAAAAAATTACTATATAAGTGCAGTTAAGCATTTTTGTCAGTGGGTGGTGCAGGATAATCGGGCAGGTGAAAGTCCTGTTGAGCATTTGAAACCGATACTACTTAAAGGTCAAAGGAACGTAAGAAGGGCTTTGGAACCAGATCAACTACGTGGATTATTAGAAGTTACAAAAGTTGCCGATATTTCTTTTGGAATGACAGGCTACCAAAGAGCTACGTTATACCAAATCGCGGCAGAGACCGGACTGAGAGCTTCCGAATTACGCAGTCTGAAAGTTTCTGATTTGGATTTTGACAATCATGTCATAACAATTCAAGCGGCTTATACGAAAAACCGCCAACTGGCAGAAATCCATCTTAAAAAAGAGACTTCGAAGATGCTCAAAGATTTTACTTATGGTCAATTACCTTCAAAGGAACTCTTTAACCTTCCTCATCCATGCAGTTTGTCTCGTATGATAAGAAAAGACCTTGAAGACGCTAATATAAAGCCGGAGGATACTGGCAATAGTAAGTTGGATTTTCATAGTCTAAGATACACTTTCGGGACAATGTTAGCAGCTGCTGGTGTTCACCCGAAAACAGCACAGGATTTGATGCGACACAGCGACATTAACCTAACAATGTCAAGATATACTCATACGTTGAGAGGGCAGGCACAGAAAGCTATTGAAAGTCTGACAGACTTATCATTGCCCAGCAACCAATCGCAAAAAGCTACCGGTATTGATAATCAGCCTGTGGACGGCGCTTACAAACCAGCTTACAAAAAACTTACAGAAAATACTTACTCTGAATTAATCCAAAGTTCTTCAATTGGCATTAAAACCAAGGGGAAAGACTAGAATATAGAGTGTCATAATTTTAGTAAAGACAAGACATTAGGAACTGACAAAGACAGTTTGGCATTTAGAGGAAACAAATGGGCAGGGGCGGAGTTGAACCGCCGACACACGGATTTTCAGTCCGTTGCTCTACCAACTGAGCTACCTGCCCATAACGACCGAATTCCGATCATACAAGCCCAAGTTTAACAAAAATAACGATCATTGCAACAAAATTAACAGTCACTTTCTCAAGCATCGCAAAAATATCGCATCGGTGGACTTGAATTTTATCAGGTTCGGCAGTCTACGGGTCTGTGTTTTGGCTCTGCATTAAGACGATACCTTCCTGCTCACATGGTTTTAACGTTAGAGGCTCGTCAAACTGAATTGCAATTCTGCGCAATATGTGATTCACATCGTTAATCCTCAGTACGCGTCCCGAGCGTGTAAAACTTGTCATTGCCGAGGGATCATCTTCGTCCGCACGCGGTATACTGAAGCGCATAGATATCTGCTGCCCTAATGTCGGACAATGCTCATTCAGAGGGCATATAAATGCCAGGCCGCCGCTGGAGACGTCGACCATAACGCCTTCCGAAATAGATTCGTTAAAATCTTCGGCAAAAAGAACCGGCCATTTGTAACGCAGCCGCTCTTCGATCCTTCTGTTCTTATTTCTTTCCATTCTGTGGTCTCCCATTACATTTATTGTACTAATTCGACAATATAAGTGTTTTTCTTTAAGCTATTTACGGAGATGGAAGAGCGCGAATGGCTAATAATGAAGAAACGCTGTCTAAATCGGGAATTATTGCGATTTTGGCGCGCATATGCTATAACTGATGAAAACTATTTCCTGGTCCAAGAGGATCTGATTCAGGAAGGATTTCAGACGATTTTTTTATGAGGGGAAAAGAGTATGCGGCCTACAATCAAATTTCTTACGGATGAGCTTATAAGAAAAATTATTTCCGAAGCCATTGATGTTCTGTGTAAACTTGGTATGAAAATACATAATAAAGCAATCCTTTCTATGCTTTCCGATTCGGGATGTAAAATTGATATGGCGAGTAACCATGTGCTTTTTACGAAGGAGATAATTGAGAAATCGCTGAGGACCTCTCCCGAATCGTTCAGACTCTATGACATAAATGGCATCCAAACTCACTATTTCTCTGGAAATAATGTTTATTTCACGCCGGGTTCCACCGCTCTGAATATCCTCGATGGCAAAACAGGTAAAATGCGAAGAGCAGTGACAGGCGATTATGTCAATTTTGTAAAAATTGCGGAACAGCTCGACTATATCGCATCGACGAGCACTGCGTTAATTCCGTTCGATGTGAACGACAAAATTTCCGACAGTTACAGACTCTTTCTCAGTTTACTTTTCGGGAAAAAGCCGGTAGTGACTGGCGCGTTCACAATCGAATCTTTCGAGGTCATGAAGAATTTTCAGCTTGCGATTCGAGGCTCGATACAGACTCTCAAGGAAAAACCTCTGACGATATTTTCCTGCTGTCCCACGAGCCCATTGAAGTGGAGCGAAGTGACTTCGCAAAATCTGCTCGATTGTGCAGAATACTCTATACCAGTTGAGTTTATCTCTATGCCGCTCTCGGGATTCATGGCTCCTGTAACTCTCACAGGCACTCTGATACAGCATACAGCAGAGACGCTCAGCGGCGTAGTTATCAGTCAGACTGCAAATCCCGGGACACCACTGCTTTATGGAGGTTCACCCGCGATTTTCGATGTTCGCTATGAAACGACTCCAATGGGCGCGATTGAGACCATGATGATTGATTGTGCGTACAATGAAATAGGCAAATACCTGGATTTACCTACACAGGCGTATATTTCGCTAAGCGATTCCAAGGAGCTTGATACGCAGGCAGGCATTGAGAGCGGCGTAGGAGCCATCTTGGCGGCGCTTGCGGGAATCAACAACGTTTCAGGACCCGGAATGCTTGACTTCGAGAGCTGCCTGTCTCTTGAGAAACTCGTTGCTGATAATGAAATATGCGGCATGGCGTATCGACTTGTCGAGGGAATTGAGCCCAAAGGAGATTTTCCTTCGCTCGGAATTTTCCAGGAACTCCTTCGAGAGAAGCATCTTCTCATTTCGGAACATACGAGAAAATATCTTAGGGAGGAGCATTTCGTGCCGGGAGCGGTGATTGACCGTGCCAACAGAACACGATGGCAGCAGGAAGGCGCTTTGTCGTTCAGTCAGCGGGCAGGCGGTGAAGTTAAGAAATTGCTGGAAACTTATGAGCCTCCCGGCATGGCTGAAGATACGAGAAACGAATTGATTAAGCTGATGAAATCTCAGGCGAGCCTTAACGGCCAGGACGAGCTTCCGGACATACCTTATCAGGATTTGGAGTAATAGGTCTGCAAAAAAATCACTTGCGTAAAGACGCATCGATTGTTATTCTGTCGGATTCAGTTGCTCTGTAAACTGAACAATTAAGTCCGTCTAATGGTTGTCATAGCGAAACCGGGCAGGCGCAGTAATCTTCATTTTGATGCATTCGGGATTGGCGCAGGCGTCGGATCGTGAAAGGATTCCTTCGCGGCAACATAATCACGTTTAGAAATGAGAATTGTAATTTAGTAATTGGGAAGAATAAAATGAGCCTGACAAAGAACCCGGGATTAAATGAACTTGACGAGTTGAGTATTCAGACAATCAGATTTCTATCGATGGACGGTGTCCAGGAGGCCAAATCGGGCCATCCCGGGATGCCTATGGGAATGGCGCCGGCGGCGTATATTCTCTGGACGAAGTACATGAATTTCAATCCCGCGAACCCTCGCTGGCTCAATCGTGACAGATTTATCCTCTCTGCAGGTCATGGAAGCATGCTTTTGTATTCACTGCTCCATCTGTGCGGTTATGAAATCGGCCTGGATGAACTCAAGACGTTCCGCCAGTGGGGAAGCAAGACGCCCGGCCATCCCGAGTATGAATTGGACCACGGCATCGAAGTGACAACGGGACCTCTCGGACAGGGGATTTCCAACGCGGTCGGCATGGCAATTGCCCAGAAATATTTGGCGAATTATTTCAATCGCGACGGCTTCCCCGTCGTGGATTACAAAATATATGTCGTTGCCGGCGATGGCGACCTCCAGGAAGGTGTATCCTCGGAAGCCTGCTCGCTCGCGGGACATCTCGGACTGGATAACTTAATCGTAGTGTACGACGATAATCACATAAGCATAGACGGCGAAACGGAACTGTCATTTACGGAAGACAGGAAGATGCGTTTCGAGTCTTACGGCTGGAACGTTCAGGAAGTAGGCGGTGACGGAAACGATATGGCGGCCTTCGAGACAGCGCTGGACATGGCCAAACCCGGGATGCCTACTCTGATAAAGCTTCGTACTCATATAGCGTTCGGAAGTCCGAACAAGCAGGACACGTCCGAGGCGCACGGCGCTCCCCTGGGCTATGAAGAAATTCGCTTGATTAAGGAAAAATTCGGGTGGGATCCGAACAAGAAATTTCATGTACCTAGGGAAGTGACAGAGCACTTCGAAAAAGTAATCGATAAAGGCAAAGAAGCAGAAGCAATCTGGAATAAGATGTTTGAAAGTTACGCCCAGAAGTATCCTGAGCTTGCAGAAGAGTTCGAATCCGCGGCGGCAGGGAAGATACCAGTCGAGCTCGATGAGATTTTACCCACTTTCAAGGCAGGCGACTCGATGGCTACCAGGAAGGCTTCGGGAATGGTCCTTGCCGCTATTATGCCAAAACTGCCTATGATGATGGGCGGCTCGGCAGACCTTACTCCGTCAAATAATACAAGCTGGCCGGGTGCAAAAGATTTCCAGAAATCATCGCCCGACGGAAGATATATTCGATTCGGAATTCGCGAGCATGCGATGGGCTCGATTCTTAATGGAATTTCCGTCAGCGGAATGATGCGCGCATACGGCGGGACATTCCTTGTCTTTTCCGATTATATGCGAGGCGCCGTAAGAGTCGCGGCTATATCGAAGTATCCGACAATTTTCGTGTGGACACACGATAGCATAGGCGTCGGTGAAGACGGACCCACGCACCAGCCTGTCGAGCATCTCGCGTCACTGAGAGCGATTCCGAACCTCGTGGTTTTCCGCCCTGCCGATGCGTATGAAACCGCGCAGGCGTGGAAATATGCAATAGAGCATAAAGACGGCCCGGTCGCCTTCCTCCTGACAAGACAAAACCTTCCGGTTCTCGATCAAAACAAGTATGGCTCCGCGAAGAATGCAAGCAAAGGCGCTTACGTTCTTCTGGAAGAGAAAAAGCCCGATGCAATTATTATGGCAACAGGCTCGGAAGTCTCGCTTGCTCTAATCGCCGCTGAAGCTCTTGCTAAAGACGGCGTTAAAACGCAGGTGGTAAGTATACCTTCCTGGGAGCTTTTCGAGAAGCAGCAGCAGTCTTACAAAGACTCAGTCCTTCCTCCAAAGGTAAAAGCAAGAGTCGCGGTCGAAGCGGGAATAGAGCTTGGCTGGCACAAATACATCGGAGAAAAGGGTAAGTTTATCGGCATGTCATCCTTCGGTGCGTCGGCGCCTGCGAAAGTATGCTTCGAGAAATTCGGTATTACTACCGAAAATATAATTAAGTCAGTCAAAGACCAGCTCTGAGGATTCGGCAAAACGTTGGGGGAACATGCTTGATACGCATACGCTATATCACAAGTCCGGCTTTGCCGATTGCACACAACCGTATCGAGCAGGTTAAGGAGATATTTCGCGAAAATTTTCCGAAGCTCGCGGCGTATGCAGACAAGATTCCCGAGCTTCTGCTTAATCCGTTTAAACATGATTACCAGACCATTCTCATAATATCTGAGAAAACGCTGGGCAAAGTCACAGGCTTCGCTCTCTTGCTGCATTTTCCAAAGGTTGAGAGCTCATTTCTGGATTTTCTTGCCGTGCGAAAAAGGCAGGCAGGCGGAGGAATCGGAAGCGCCCTGTACGAAGCTGTTCGACAGTATTGCGAAGGCCTCTCGTCAAGAGGTCTCTATATTGAGGTACAGCCTGACGACGCGCAATTGACTCCAGATCCGGCTGAGTTGGCGCAGAGCCGCAGGAGAATGCGTTTCTATGAAAATTACGGTGTGCGTCCCATAATCGGCAACGCCTATTATACGCCGGTAGGTGAGCCTCCAACTACGGCATATCTTTTGTTTGATCCTTTGAACAGAACTTCTCCTCTTTCTCGAAAAGAGGCTCAGAGTACTGTCAGGTATATCCTGAAATATCGTTTTGGGCATATCGCAGATCAAGAGTACATGCGACATGTGATAGAATCGTTTGTCGATGATCCTGTGCGTTTGCGGTCATGGCGCTACAGGAAGGAAACTGTAAGACCCGAAAAAATTTCATCCGGAAAGACTCAGAAGCGTTTTGTGCTGATTGCAAGCCAAACACATGCACTTCACCATATTCACACACGTGGATATTTCGAGAAACCAGCCCGCGTTGACGTATTGCTCGAAGCGATTGAAACCCTGGATATTTTTATAAAGATACTGCCGAAACACTTCAGCGAAAAAGTCATTCTTTCAGTTCATGACAAATACTTTGTCAACTATCTCAAGACAGTCTGTACCAAACTGCAAATCGGCCGGCCTGTTTACCCGGATACATTTCCAGTTCGCAAGCCGGAGAGGAGACCTCGCGACCTTCCCGTACAGGCTGGTTACTACTGTATCGATTCGTCCACGCCGCTTTATCGCAACGCTTACGTAGCGGCTCGTGGATCAGTTGACGTTGCGATGACAGGCGCAGAAGAAATACTCGCCGGCGTTCGTCTTGCGTACGCACTTTGCCGCCCGCCGGGACATCATGCAGAGCGAAATGTTTATGGAGGTTTTTGCTATTTTAACAATGCGGCTATTGCGGCTAATCATCTCTCACTTTACGGGCGAACAGCGATCCTCGATATTGATTTTCATCACGGCAACGGAACTCAGAATATCTTCTACGCCCGCGCGGATGTATTGACAATTTCCATCCATGGACATCCCGATTATTCATTTCCTTATTTCAGTGGTTTTTCAAACGAAACAGGCGAAGGTCAGGGAACCGGATTCAACTATAATTTTCCACTGCCACCTGAAACATGTGATGAAGCCTATCTCAAAGCGTTCGACAGAGCCTTATCCCGAATAAATCACTTCGCGCCGGATTTCCTCGTTGTGAGTCTCGGATTCGATATTTTGAAAGGCGACCCGACAGGCAATTTCTCATTGACTGTCGACGCCTTGCGAACAATAGGATGCAAGCTCGCTCAACTCAAAGTTCCCCTGCTTATAGTTCAGGAAGGAGGCTACAATCTTCGCAGCCTGAGGCGCGGCTCGAGGGCTCTTTTTCGTGCGATTTCGCAGAACATCATGTAGAACGTGTGACGCTACTGTTCGAAACGTCACTTTGCTTTTGCGGCGGCTTTTGCCTTTTTCCTTCCGAGAATCTCATCTGCCTGCTCGGGCGTTTCAGGCGGCCATTTCCCTTCGGCCTGCAGTTCTTTCAGCTTTTCCAGACTTTTATGGCTCACAATCGTTCTGCATTTCGGGAACCTGTTGCAGCCAAGGAAAGGACCCTTTTTGCTCTGGCGGACCACTAACTCGCCCTGCTTGCATTTGTGACACTTAATTCCCGTCGGCTCAGCAGGCGGCTTGGGAGGCAATACGTTTCCTTCCTTATCGAGCTTGAGAGTTGTTTTGCAGTTGGGATAGTCGCTGCATCCGAGGAAGTCACCGAAGCGTCCGCTCTTGCGCACCATAGGCTTGCCGCACTTGGGACATTTTACGTCTGAAACTTGTTCCTCTATCATTTTTCCCTCTTTATCACAGGGACATGCGAATTTGCAGTCGGGATAGGCGGAGCAGCTCAGGAACTTTCCGTTTTTTCCGAACCTGTACACGAGCGGCTTGCCGCACTCGGGACAAGTGTATTCGCTCGGTGTCACTTCCGCTTTGGCATGTTCCATTTTTTCCGTCGCTTCTTTCAGGTTCTTGCTGAAAGGTCCGTAAAAATCTTTCAGGACTCCTATCCAATCGAGATGCTGCTCTTCTATCCTATCGAGCTGCTCTTCCATGAATCGTGTAAAAGCAATGTCCATGATTTTCGGGAAGTAGTCACTGAGCTTATCTGTCACCACCTCGCCAAGGTCTGTAGCCGCGAATTTCTTATCCACCTGCTCGACATAGCCGCGATCCTGGATCGTACTTATAATAGATGCATAAGTGCTCGGTCTGCCTATACCTTCTTTCTCAAGTGCCTTGACCAAAGAAGCTTCTGTGTACCTGGCAGGAGGTTTCGTGAAATGCTGCTCAGCTTTGATATCTATGGCAGAAAGTTTCTGACCGACCTGCATTTTCG
>JARRRJ010000030.1:0-11762 GCA_037380865.1 Sedimentisphaerales bacterium | reverse complement strand
CAGGGGAGGAAATAAGGGGCCTTCCCAATATGGGCCGTTCCACGAAAAGTTTCCGAATAGAGTTATCCTCAGTAGTGAGAATGCCTCAGCTTTCAGTACTCGCGGGACCTATCTTTTCCCGGTATGTGAAGGAAACGCTTCACCTACGAGAGATGGGCAGGGCGGAGATTCGAGAAATCGATATGTCAGTGCTTATGAATTGTATTCTGCCGATTACGGCGCTTCCGCTGACAAAGTATTCAGCTATTTGGATAGGTATAGTTATGTAGCAGGGGGATTCGCGTGGAGCGGATGGGATTATCTTGGCGAGCCGACTCCTTATGATTCTTCGCGCAGCTCTTACTTCGGCATCATAGACCTGGCTGGATTTAAGAAAGATCGTTTTTATCTGTATCAATCTTACTGGCGTCCGGATTATCCGATAGCTCATATCCTGCCGCACTGGACGTGGCCGGAACGAGTCGGCCAGGTGACACCCGTCCACGTGTTCACTTCCGGCGACGAAGGAGAGCTCTTCCTGAATGGCAGGTCGCTTGGCCGCAAGACAAAAGGCCGGTACGAATATCGCCTGCGCTGGGACGATGTCGTTTATGAGCCGGGAGAACTTAAAGTCGTTACGTATAAGGATGGCAACGAGTGGGCCACAGATACAATGCGTACAGCTGGTGACGCTTCACAACTGAGTTTAAAGCCTGATCGTGCTCTTATCGATGCAGACGGTGATGATTTATCATTTATCACTCTTACAGTACAGGACAGCAAGGGCATAACGGCACCTCGGGCAAATGACCTTATCCGATTCTCTATCAGCGGCCCGGGCGAAATAGTTGCAACAAATAACGGCGATCCGACTGATATGACTGCTTTCCCGTCTCACGAGCGTAAAGCTTTTAACGGACTGGCGCTCGTGATAGTCAAAGCCAAACGCGGCGAGACTGGGAAAATTGTCGTCACAGCAGAATCGGATGGTCTGCCTGTTGATTTGCCAAATGACAAGACTCTCATTGCAAACGGAGAACTTGCAGGTCAGACCCTTGCGTCTGCGATGGAAAAGTATCCTTATGAAATTACAGGCAGACAATATTTCGCGGGTCCCTTTCCTTTGCTGATAAAATTTCTGGATGCGCAGGATATTTTGAGTGTTCAGGTTCATCCCGACGAGCAGACCAGCAAGCGTTTGGGCGAGGGAGAGCCTAAAACCGAGTGCTGGTATATAATATCTGCTCAGCGTGATGCATTCATATATAAAGGCCTGAAAAAAGGTGTAACAAAAACTCAATTTACCGAAGCAATAATTAATGGCGAAGTGGCAGATTTGCTGGCGAAAGTCCCCGTCGAAACAGGCGAATGCCATTTTCTGCCGGCCGGAACTGCGCATTCGATAGGACCTGGTTTGCTGATAGCCGAAATCCAGCTGCCTTCGGATACTACATACCGCGTTTTCGACTGGAACAGGCTCGACGAGAACGGAAATTCGCGCCAATTGCATATCAGGCAGGCTTTAGAGAGCATCCGCTTCGATATATCTGAAGAGGAACTTGCGGTTACGACAATAGGCCGGCTCGTGCAATGCGAGTATTTTACCGTTGATAAAGGTCATCAGGCGAAGAATTGCGAGGTACTTCTCTCGCCGGGTGAAGTGAAAGTGCTGATTATCATATCGGGATACGGCACGATTACCAGCCCGGAAGTTAACGCGGTTGAGTTTAAAGCGGGAGATTGCCTGCTTATACCCGCTTCGTACGAAGGCGCGATATGTTTCGCTGACGAAACGGAATATTTAACGGTAAAATTATGACTTTGGGAATCAGAGTAAAGAATTTGGAATCGCCTTCGAACAAGGTCGATTCTCAGCTTTTCATTCCAGGAACAAGGTTCTCGATAGCAAGCTATCTTCTGGTTTTTTTCGCAGCGGCTGTTCTCTATATATTAACATGCGCGCCTGGTGTAGCCTGGCAAGATTCAGGTTTGATTCAATACAGGGTTTTGCATAACGATATCGAGGGCAAACTCGGGCTGGCATTGTCGCACCCGCTTTTTTACTTGGTTGCCATACCATTCTCGCACATCCCCCTGGGTGAATTTGTTTACAGAGTAAACATTCTCGGGGCGATTATTTCCGCTTTTGCAGTCACGAATCTTTTTCTATTGTTGAGACTGTGGGTCGGAGAGACTTTTCCCGCGCTTCTTGGCGCAGCAACATTTTCTTTATCCCATACCTTCTGGTTTCATTCGACAATTCCTGAAACCTACGGCCTTTTTGTTGCACTGCTTTTGCTGGAATTAATAATGCTCCTTCAATACGCGAGAACTTCTCATTCAAGATACCTGTACTTGCTTGCATTTATAAATGGGCTCGCAATTTCCAATCACATGCTCGCATCCATTGCTTTTATCTGCTATTTTGCGGTTATTATTTTTTTCGTGATGAAAAAGAGAGTAAAGATCAGGCACCTGGCATTGATGGGTTTGTTATGGATCGCCGGAGCAATTCCTTACGAGTATCTAATCATAAAGAATATTGTCATGACAAATGATGTCACAGGGACTTTCGCTTCAGCGCTCTTCGGGACGAAATGGAAAGACGCTGTGCTAAACGCTTCAATAACGTGGACAACAGTTAAAGAAAATTTCTTCTATATCCTGCTGAACTTTCCTACTCCCAATATATTATTCTTTTTCTTGGGAGCATGGTGCATATATAAAGTCTCGCCCGAACGATGGTTCGCAAATGTATTGATTGGGCTGTCGGTTCTGTACTTTATTTTCCCGTTTCGATATTCGGTTCAGGACAGGTTCGCGTTCTATATCCCTTTCTATTGTCTAATGTCGATTTTCATCGGCCTGGGAGTGTTCAGGTATTTACTCAAGAGCAGGGGGACATTCATCTATGTCTTTGCTGCGATGTGTCTTGTCGTTGTGCCTGCCTATTTCAAGGCACCCGAAATTGCGCGCGGATTGAATATTGAGATAGGGTCAGGAAGAAAAATTCCTTATCGCAGCGACAGCGAATATTTCCTTCGTCCGTGGAAAATGAATTATAACGGAGCCGGGCAATTTGCGATTGAGGCTTTGACAACTGTCAAGACTCCTGCGATAATATATGCTGACGGAACAACTGCGCCTCCATTGCTTCTCACGCAAGAGGTACAGAAAGTGAGAAACGGAGAAGATATAAAAATTGTTTCCAGCGCAGGAAGTAGCGCTGGCGCGCCGGAGTTCAGCGAAAGGACGATAGAAAAGTTATTTTCCCGTAGAAATATCTATGTAGTATCGAAAATCGCGGGATATTGTCCCGACTTTTTGCTCGAAAGATACGAATTCGAGACTGAAGGCGTTCTATATCATGCAGTTCGCAAAGAATAAAGAAAAGTGCCATTTTTGTTGAGTGAAAAAATGACGTCTGTCGAATGTAACGAATGTAAAAAGCTTTTCAGCGCAAAAGCTAAACAATGTCCCTTTTGCGGCGCACCCAACGTGCATCTTAAGTCAAGCAGGCCGAAAAAGTGGTATGAGAAAACATCAGTCACCTTGACAGTTGCGACAATTGCGTTTATTATCGTCCTAGGATTCATTCATGTTATCACGGGCGTCAGAACAAAGCTGGGACTTTCGTTTGATATAGCGATTAAGAAATCATTCGGGTATAAAGAGACATTTGTAAATGCGCGAAAAATCACTTCAATTCCTTATGTCACCGCGAAAATCAAATATCCCAGAAGCTGCGAAGTTCTGCAGAGATTGGGATATGTCGAATCAGGCGAAGTGTTCGTTGTGGCAATGAAAGACATGCTTCTATCGAAGTTCAAAACCTGGCAAGGTGAATTCGAGAAATCAATTAATAATGATGAACGAGACTGGCGTGAGAGTCTTCTCGGAGAGGTTGAAGAAGTTGACGAAAGATCGAGAGACGCCGCATCTTACAATGTTCGCGGAGTAGCTGCTGCTAACAACTACGAATATGAGACTGCAATTTCGGAATTTTCCCGTGCTATAAACAGGAATCCCGTGTTCGTTTATTCTTACTTCAATCGGGGACTCGTCTATACCGCTTTGGGGCACGTGGAGAATGCAATCTCCGATTTTACAAAAGTGATCGAAATCACTCCCCGATTTGCCGAAGGTTATACCAGGCGGGGACAGATTTTTCTCTCGAAGGGTCAATACGAGCAGGCAATTTCGGATTTTTCCACGGCAATTGAAATCGATCCTGATAACGCTGAAGTATATTTTAATCGATTGCTTGCAAACTTCGCGCTGGGTGAATACGACAAGACGTGGGACGATGCTCACAAGATTAGGACCTTGGGCTATTCAATTCCCGAAGAGTTTATTGATATTCTGCGTCAGGTCTCAAACAGGCAAGAATGAAGAGTTATAATATACCTATAATAGTTAAAGTAGGATGAATATGATGACTGAAGATAAGCAAAACAAAGCAAGAAAGCATCACAAAATAAGAATCTCCTATATCCTGATTATGCTTCTTTTTATTGGGATAGCGATTTTTGTGCATTTTCGGGTTAGTGTTAAGGACGAAATAGAGCAGAGGATAAAAGCTGTACGCGCCGAAGGCTATCCTGTCACCTTGCAGGAACTGGACGATTGGTATTCGATCCCTCTCGATGTCGAGAATAGTGCTTATGTCGTTTTGGACGCGATCGACTATTATTCTGAACCTAATTATGTGCAGGCTATGCCTGTTGTAGGTCCGGTTCCGTTGCCTTCCCGAACAGAGCCAATGCCAGGAGAGATGAAGAACCTTATTGCTCAGTTTCTGAAGGATAATCAGAAAAGCGCTGAAATATTGCATAAAACTGTTGACCTGGAGTACGGCCGATACCCAATCAATCTTTCTCTCGGATTGGGTACTCTTACACCTAATCTTTCAGAAATTAGAAAATGTGCCTTTTTGCTGCGGCTCGAAACAGTTTATTCTGCTGAAAATGATGATTCTGCGAAAGTTGTCAGTTCTGTAGAATCCATCCTTGGAACCGCGCGCACTCTCTCAAATGAGCCAATACTGATCTCTCAGCTTGTTCGAATAGCCATACAGAACCTTGCGGCTTCGAGCATGGAGTATGCAATGAATAGAACTGCCTTTTCGAACGAGGAAATGCTCGATCTTGGAGGGGTTTTCGAGAAAGCGGAAGATTCCTCCGGAATGAAACGTGCAATCGCAGGGGAAAGTTGTTTTATGTTGAGTGTTTTTGGGAATCCCCTGAGTGTATCGAATAATATGTCTGGCGGCGGTCTGCCTGTTACTCCGCTACTTGGCGTTTACAAGGCACTGGGTATTATGGATAAAGAAGAAGTCGTCTTTCTCGATACGCGCAAAGAATACATGGATGCATTAGAACTTCCTGCGCATAAGCAGATAGATGCATTCAACGCAATTCAGTCAGAAGTTGATGCCTTACCGCGAATATACGTTTTCTTGCGTAACTTAACGCCTGCATACAATCGTGTGATTGTTTTAAACGTAAGAAACATAGCCCAGATTAGAATCGTCAGGGTTGCACGGGCCGTACAGCGATATCGCCTAATGAAAAGTAGATTACCTGAGTCACTCGACGAGCTTGTTCCCGATTTTCTCGAATCTGTTCCTCTGGACCCGTTTGACGGGAAGCAGATTCGATATAAGAAACTTGATACGGGATTTATGATTTACAGCATAGGCGAGAATAGAATTGATGACGGCGGCGAAGAGCAGCCAAAAGACAAGAAGCAGGGGACAGGTAACTGGGATATGACTTTTATCATTGAAAAATAGAGAACTTTGTGTTATTAAATATAAAATGTGCTTTTTTTGTAAATTTGTTGTAAAAAAGAGGGATTTTACGTAACTATTTCGCGAGTTTAACGTCTATATTAAAAAAGCCTATTGTATGTTGCGTAACGCGCGTTGCGCAGATACGCTTTAGGTATTGTTCCGTACATGTGATGAGGTCGAAAATGCTTAAGGTCTTTGAAAAGAACATTAAGAAGGTTCGGCTGCGATGCAGCATCAATCTGCTGTTAAAATATGCTGGACAAGTGCTTGTTATAGCTGGACTTACAGCAATAATAGCCGTTATGATTGAGAAACTCCTGGCTTTAAGTGTGATAAGTCCAAGCACTTTTGCGATCTTCAGTCTCATCTTCCTGGCTCTAATTCTCGGTATCTGGCTGTATAAGCAGCCCACCAGGCTGCAGATTTCGCTTCTGCTCGATGAAAGAATGAAGCTCAAGGAGCGTTTCAGCACGAATTTGAAGTTGTCGGAAGCGCATGACGCGTTTTCCGAGGCTGCCCGCAATGAAGCAATCGGTAAGGCAGAGTCGCTGAATCTGAAAGGACATTTTCCCATAAGGCTCTCGTGGGGCTGGGCTTACAGCGGTGCCTTATGGCTTTCAGTAGTTGTTTTATTTGCTTATATGCCGCAGAAAGACTTGCTCGGAATTATTAGACAAAGAAACAGGCAGCGCCAGGCGGAACAGCAAAAAGAAGAGGCCAAAACTCAGGTGAAAGAAGCTACGGCATCGGTAAAGCTCGCGATGAGCAAAATGAACGATCCGAACGTTGCCGAAGCTCTGAAAAATTTAGGTGATTTGTCGCCCAATGCCAGGCCCGAGGATGTTAAAAAGGAAGCTATACGTCAACTGGGCGATCTTTCTGAGAAAATGAAGAACATGCAGAAAAGCAGCGATTTGGCGTCAATGAAAGCGATGCAGCAGATGCTCAAGCAATTGAAAGGCTCACCTGAATCTTTTTCGCTGCAATTGCGCTCAGAGTTGTCGAAAGGAAATTTTGGCCAGGCTGCCGCGCTTTTAAGGAAAATGCAGAAGGACCTGGCTGAAGGAAATCTCTCGGAAGAGCAGAAGAAACAATTAGCCCAGCAGATGCAGGCTTTGGCCAAGGCGCTCGAGCAACTGGCCCAGCAGAGCGGCGAGTTTGAGAAAGAGCTTGAAAAAATGGGTCTTAGCAAAGAGCTTGCGCAAATGGGAGAGAAAGAGTTGCGGCAGGCACTGCAAAAGCAAGGCCTTAGCGCAGATAAAATCGAGGATCTTCTCAACAACGCCGCGGCATCAAATAGGGCGCGCAACAGACTTGCCCAGATGGCAGGTGCAATGGCAGGCAGCGGTATGGGAACCGCCGGAGGCTTAACTGCAGATGAACTGGCTGACGCCATCGACCAATTAGACGACCTCGAGTCGCTTCAGCAGCAGATGATGTTAACTGAAGCGAGCCTTAATGAGTTGGCGAGAGCCATGAATTCTCTCGGCCAGGGAATGATACAGGGACTCGGGCAGCAAAGCCCTTGGCGCGAAGGAGATCCGACAGGTATGGGCCCGGGTAGCGGCGGTCCGGGAATAAGTACAGGATCAGAGCGTGCTTCCGACGACGAGGGAGAATTCGGGACAAAGAAAGAGAAAGTTACTACGAAAGGCCAGCCGGGACCTGTGATCGCAAGCTGGTATTTTAAGGATATGCAGGTTGAAGGCGAATCCAGGCTTACCCTGTCCGATGTCATTCAGACGGGTCGAGACAGCGCCGCGGAAGCTATAAGTGAAAATGAGATTCCGCGAAGGTATGAAGACGCAATAAAATCATATTTTGGTAGTATAGAAGAATCTGTTCCCGCATTACAGCCGGATGGTGAGCAGGAATAAAAGAAGTATTTACGAAAGATAACGGAATGAGGACCAGGGAAAAGCTGGAAGACACAGCTTGTAGAAGCGTAATAGCAGAAGTGCATAAGTGCATAGGAAAAAAAGTTCGAAAAAACTTATGGTTCTGCTTATTTATGTTTCTATGCCTGTTTCTAATACTGACATCTTGTAGAAAGCAGGATTCAGCGAGTAAAAAAGAAGTTGTGCTCTATTGCTCTGTCGACCAGGATTTTGCTGAGCCAATCATCGAAAAGTTTGAAAAGGAATCAGGCGTAAAGGTTCTTGCCCGCTATGATACGGAAGCGAGCAAAACAGTTGGGCTCGTGCAGAGACTGAGATCGGAAGCGTCCAACCCGACAGCAGATGTATTCTGGTCGAGCGAGATTTTTTATACGATTCGTCTTGCCAACGAAGGATTATTGGCTCCCTATGAAAGTGAAGAAACAAAGGATTGGCCTGACTTGTTCAAAGACCCGTTAAACAGGTGGCATGGTTTCGGCCTCCGCGCGAGAGTCATTGCTTACAATACAAACAAGGTATCTGCTTACGAAGCACCAAAAAGCCTTGAGGATTGTCTCGATAGCAAGTGGAAAGGCCGAATTGTGATGGCTTCTGCCGAATCGGGAACAACTGGAGGCGATGTAGCGAGCTGGTTTGCCCATTATGGTTCGGAAAAAGCTTCCGAAATTCTTAAAAAACTGAAGGAAAATGAAATTACTATAGTTTCCGGTAACAGCACGGCCGTGAAATGGGTATATACAGGCCAGGCTGATATTTGTTTCACTGACACAGATGACGTCTACGCCGCACAGCGAAACGGTTATCCTGTGGCTCTGAATCTTCTAAGACAGGGCGATCAGGGTCCGCTTGCTATACCTAACACTGCCGCGCTGGTAAAAAATGCTCCTCATCCAGAGCAGGCAAAAGTGTTGCTCGATTTTATCCTCAGCGCCGATCTTGAGAAACTACTCCTTGAGAGCGATTCACACAACAGTCCGATACGTTTCGAGTTTGCCCAGCAATACAGTGATTATTCCATAAAGGACCGCCTGGATATCGAATATGGAAAGATAGCTGATTTGCTGCCTGCTTCGATTGAAAAAACAAAAGAGATTCTCGATTGAAAAACGATAGCGTTTTAGTAAAAATATCGACTTTAGTGTCTTTGTCTATATGGGCGTCAGTGATTTTTCTGCCGCTGCTAGTACTCTTCGTCTATGCTTTGAACACGAACGGAGCACAGAATGTGTCAGTTGATATTTACTCTTCACTTCTGCGTTCTCTCGTTCTCTCAGCAATAATAGCGGTAGTCTCTGTATTATTGGGTTGGGTTCCGGGCAGACTGCTCGGGACATGTAATACGCATAGAGATTTGCTTTTGCTTCTTTTGCTCCTGCCTTTGGTGTTGCCGCGATATTTACTTTATTATGCATGGTGGCTGCTTTTAAGCCCGACTACGTCACTGGGAGCGTATTTGTCTGCAAGAACTGATCTCGCAAGATTAATAGGCACCTTAAGTTCCACATTAGTTTTGATTATGTGGTACTGGCCATTGGCCGCTTTGCTATTGGCACAGGGATGGCGAAATATTGATCGCCAGATATGGGATATCGCTTCCCTGGATGCAGGGGGCGATGGAGTGTTTAGAAATATCACTTGGCCATTGCTTAAGCGGCCTGTATTTTTGGCATTCGGGATCTGCTTTGTTTTGTCACTTTCGGAATTCGGGACATTTAATCTCGCGGGAATTAAAACGATAGGTACAGAATTGGCGGTTCTTTATCAATTAACAGGTTCCGAAGCGCTTGTGGCACGCACATCGTGGCCTATGGCGCTTGCCGCTGTGATTCTGTCTGTTATTTTAACCAGAAGTCTCGGAAGCTGGATGTCATCCAGTGCATATGTGGGAACGGTGGAAACCAAATCACAGAAATGGAGATGGATTGTTCTTATTCTCCTGATAGTAATTTCGTTGTTGATTCCGGTTATCCTTCTTATCTCCAATGTTTCCGGGACCGAATCATTCCGTTTGTTTTTCCTGCTCCGTTTAAACGAGCTTGGCTGGTCATTTATCACCGCTCTTACTGCTGCGGGACTGGCTTATATTATTGCTTATGGCGCGTTTTCGCTTACAAAAAGAGCACAAGCACAAAAGAGCATAAGAGTAGACTCAGAAGGCACAAGGAGTGCCCATACACTTATGCTATTACACTCTTATGCTCCAGCTTATGTCCTTTCTTTGATTTTTGTCACCTCAATTTTCCTCGCGATGTTTCTTCCTGCTTCTATTGTTGCAGTTTCCATATTAAAGATTTTGGCGTTTCTCAATTTGCCCATGTTTGTCAGGCAAAGCTGGTTTATTGTTTCTGTGGGATTAGTCTGTCGTTTTTCGGGAGTCGCATTAATTTTGCTTTTACTGACCAGATATTCCCAGACGGAGACTCTCTCTGAGATGGCTGAAACTGACGGCGCGTCACAACTCCGGATATTCAGGCATATACACTTGCCTCACGTTTGGCCGCTTTTGGCAGGGTGCTTTCTTCTTATCATAATCCTGTCTCATATTGATTGGATTTTTCCTGGTATTGACACTTGCTCTTGTGTTCCTCCTGCGCTTGGTACGCTTGCGATTCCTTTCAGTTGTGTTGGTCTTATGCGTTTGCCTATCTATAGTATCTGGCTGCAAAGATAATTCAGCTGCCGCGAACGAGCCGAAGGTGATAAATGAATTTGGAAAATCAGGTCTCGGACTGGGAGAGTTTGAGTACCCGAGGGCAATCGCTATTACCGAAGATGGTTCAGTCTATGTAGTTGATAGATCAGGCAGAATCCAGCAGTTTTCTCCGGATGGCGATCCCTTAAACATGTTTAAGATGCCCAAGATAGACATGGGAAAGCCAACGGGTCTTTCTTTCGGGCCGGATGGAAATTTATATGTAGCAGATACACATAACTTCAGGATTATGGTCTTTTCTCCGGAGGGAGAAATTCTGCGTCAGTGGGGAAAATTCGGCGAAGATGGCGGCTCTTTTATTTATCCTACTGACGTCGCCTTTTCCGGTGAAGGCAGAATCTTCGTCAGTGAATATGGTGGAAACGACAGAATCAGTGTTTTTAGCGAGCAGGGCGATTTTCTCTTTGCGTTCGGCAGCCCGGGGACGGGAAAAGGACAGTTTTCCCGACCGTCGGCCGTGTGCGTCGATAAGTCTCGAAAGCGCCTTTATGTCGCGGACGCATGCAATCACAGAGTAGCAATTTATGATTTTGATGGCAACCTGATTGATTATATAGGTAAAGCAGGTCTGAGCATTGGCGAGCTTTGCTACCCTTATGATCTTGGCATTTTGGAAGACGGGACATTAGTTGTTTGCGAATACGGCAATAACAGGATACAATTGTTCAGCCCGGCGGGACAGAGTTTGGGCACGTACGGCAAAGCAGGGCAGGAGCCGGGTGAATTGGCGTGTCCCTGGGGTCTCGCCGCTGACAAGAAAGGAGATATTTTCATAGTTGATGCACTAAACAACAGAATTCAGGTCTGGCAATTATAATATTATTGTACGGGCTTCCAGCTCGTGCTAACGCGGGCAAGATGCCCACGACACAAAAAAATGTATAATTACGGTTTCTATTTCGGACAGCCCTGGTGGCTGTTGGGCAGCGTTATCTTATTGCCGATTATATGGCTGGCCAGGAGGAATCTGAACAGCCTGGGCACTGTGCGGCGATGGTCTGCAATCGTTCTGCGCTGTATCGTTGTACTAATTCTCGTTGCCCTGCTCGCTCGTCCTACGCTCACACAAAAAAGCAAGCGCTTAACTGTAATTGTAGTTCTTGACCGAAGTCAGTCGATTCCTGAGGAACTTCAGGAAGCAAGTCTTAAATATTTATCGGATGCTTTGGGGGAAAAAATCGCTCCCGACCAGTTGGCCGTCGTTGATGTTGCCGAGTCGGCAAGTATTTCATCTTTGCCATCGACTGACGTCGGAGTTCGCCAGAGAAATACGACTCTAACAGACTCAATGAGCAGCCGGTCTTCGGCTTTAATCATTTACACTCCCTTTTAGTGATATTGACGAGGATTATATTGAAAAGGTTTACAATGGAAATAA
>JARRRJ010000029.1:9127-18454 GCA_037380865.1 Sedimentisphaerales bacterium | reverse complement strand
GAAGAGCCTGTCCTCGACGAGCACGTCTGCGTCAGTAAGGGTATTGAGAAGTGTGCTTTTGCCTGCGTTGGTATATCCTACAAGGCAGATTTTGAACAATCCTTTGCGCGCGTCAATTTCGCGGACTCTGCGTTTGTCAATATTTTCAAGCTCGCGTTTCAGCTCGGTAATTCGCTTGCTGACCAGCCTGCGGTCGATCTCAAGCTGCTTTTCGCCTGTTCCCCTGGTTCCGATACCTCCGACAGCTCCGGCGGCTGGTCCGCCTCCCGCTCCGGCTACTGTGTCGAGGTGCGACCACATCCGCGTTAACCTGGGATATGTATATTCCAATTGCGCGAGCTCGACCTGGAGCCTGGCCTGCCTGGTCTTGGCTCTTGTCGCGAAAATGTCGAGAATTAGCTCGCTGCGATCGATGACTTTTGTTTCGGTAATCTCCTCAAGCTCCCGTATCTGGCCAGGCGAGAGGTCGTTATCGAAAATGATGACTTCCGCCTTGAATCGCTTGACCCGGCTCTGGAGCTGCTCGGCTTTTCCTTTGCCTATGTACGTGGAAGGATTGATTTTGCGGATTCTCTGCTGGAAGCGATCCACAACGACCGCTCCGGCGGTTTCAGCCAGCGCAGTAAGCTCCACCAGGCCGTCCCGGGCGATATTGCCAAGAGCCGCGGCTACTAAAATGGCCCGTTCTTTTTTTACCTTCAGCGTCTGACGCATTTTTTCCAAAGAAAAAAATACCTCCAAAAATGCTTTTCATTTTACTCATCTTAACAAATACGACGAAAATTCCATCTTTTCAGCGAAATCTGCCTGCTATCGCCCTGAAAACTGCTATTATAGGACGAAAAAACAGCTTCGACTAAAAAAAGCATTATAGAATAATTTTTTGTCTTGTAAAAGAATATGTTCCATATTATACTAATCAACTTGTCGCTTTTGGACGAATTATTAATATAAAGTTAATATCGGCTCTTAATAAAAGGAGTAACGAAGGATTATTGTTTTATGCTAAAAGTTAAATCTCGTACAGGTGAATCAGTTCAGCAAATGATCAGGCGCTTCAAGAAGCTTTGTGAAAAGGAAGGCCTAATCAGGGATATGAAGCGTGTAGCATATTATGAGAAGCCTTCGGAAAAGAATCGCCGTCGCATGAGAAGAGCGCAGCGCACCACAACAGGCGAGATGTAAGTCTTCCAAAAGCTTCTTTCGATTTCCTTTCTGATCCAGTAGTACGCGGAAAGTCTTTCCTGCATTCAGTTTTCAGGATTACGCCTCCCTTCGGAGTAATTCTCGGCTATTTATATTTGCGCACACGGAGTCTCTTTGTCCCGGTGTGTGTCCACTGTGCTTCTAATTTTTCCTTTACTGTTTAAAGACAGATAAAATCTTACCAGTCGAGGACTGAGCCGTCGTAAGGATCATACAACTGCGGGAAGTTGTAGTCGCGCGCGTTCCTCTGGTTCTCGATAGAGTCCTCGTCAAGCTCGATACCCAGACCGGGTCCTTTCGGGAGCATTACATAGCCGTTCTCTACCTGGTACGGTTCCTTTATGTAACCCTGTCCCAAGGTTGCAAACTCATGGATTACGAAATTTGGAATAGACGCCATTACATGCATCGAAGCGGTAGTCCCTATAATTCCTTCCTTGCTGTGCGGCATCATTCCGACGTAATATGCTTCAGCCATGCCGGAGATTATTTTCAATTCAGTTATACCGCCGCAGTGAGTGACATCAGGCTGAAGAAGAGACGCTGCTTTCTTTTCCAGAATCTCGCGAAATCCCCACTTCGTGAAAATTCGCTCGCCTGTAGCAATCGGAACAGTCGTTTTTTTGGCGAGTTCCGCCATTTCATCCACGTTCTGCGCAGGTATCGGCTCTTCGATAAACATCGGTTCATAAGGCTCCAGCGCTTTGATGAGCTTTTGCGCCATCGCAACCTGGTACCTGCCGTGGAAGTCTATTCCGATATCTATTTCAGGTCCGCCTTCTTCGCGCATTCTTGCGACAGTACTGACTGCATTGTCAATCCATGCAGGCGAATCCACAATTCTCGCGGTTCCAGCCGGTCCCGTTTTAAAAGCCTGGAATCCCTGCTCGAGGCCTCGTTGGACGTTGCTTGATCCGGAATATACCCTGATTCTGTCTCTTGTCGGGCCGCCGAGAAGTTCATACACAGGCACTCCGAGCGCTTTGCCTTTTATGTCCCAGAGCGCCATGTCGATACCGGAAAGTGCGCTGGTAAGTACGGGACCTCCGCGATAGAAAGCGTGACGGTAAATAGCCTGCCAGTGATGGACGGGACAGCGAGGGTCTTTGCCGATAAGGTAATCGCCCATTTCCGCGACTGCGGCTTGTACCGTCGGTGCCCAGCCTTCGAGACTTGGCTCTCCGAGACCTACGATGCCGGCGTCCGTATAAACCTTAAGAAAAACGGCGCGGGTCCTATTAATAGGGATAGTTTCAAGCTTTGTTATCTTGATGTTATCTTTCGGATCAACTGCGGCCAGACTCTCGTTAAACGCGTGCGCCTTGCTGTCAAGATAAGAAATTCCCGCCGCTCCCGCCAGCATTTTGTTGAGCATGCTCCTGCGCGTATATTGTGTCCTCGACATGTTTTGACCTCCTATATTTGAATATAAAGAACCTTGACCCAATTCAACTCACGAAGTCGAATTCTTTGTAAAAGTATTCAATTATTCAATTATGCTATGTTTTTTCGCAGCTAGATAGTCAGTCTTAATGACAGACATTCGCAGGAAGTCCTTCACTTTCGCCATTGCGAATGTGACGGACACGATACTTCTTTTAAAACATAACTCACTAAATATATACGACTACTCTAATTTTGCAACAAAGAAAAAATTACTCCTATCGCAGAGCGAAATATAAGTCTTCTTCTTTTCAATCCAGGTACAATTCAATTTTCCACTTAAATTCACGGAATTTACAAAGATTATTCTCAAGCAAGGTGCCGAGTTAGTATTGTTAATATCTTTGTAGCCTATTAGGTAAGCTCGGTACAGGTTTGGCGCCTGCTACTCCGCGAAGTATGGCTATGGAGCACGAGTTAGCGGGATATATTTTTTAGCGGATTATTCACTTTTTTAGAATGACAAAGCAGAACAATGGAGAATCAGTGTTAATCCTGTGTTAATCTATGTCTCTTATTAGAGGAAGAAGGTGCGATTCATCGTACCCTCTGAATTCAAGAATTGCACATCACATTCATACGCGAAACACAGTTTGTTACTCGTTAGAGTTTTTTTGAGTGAAAGACTAAAAACATAAAGAGGCGGAGGAGGTATCAGGCTGAACTTCGCAAAACAGACCTGGCTTTTCGCTCCGCCTTTTTTTCTCGTTGTTAGTGTAATTTTACTGGCTTATTACTTTCAATATAACGATGTTGGCCTTTTGAGGAGTTAAAGAATGATAAGGATTTAGAACCAACCCCACATAATAAATTATACAATATAAACTTTACAAAGCAAATGATATTTTGGAGAACTTCGCAATTAAAAGTAATTCTTTTTCGGTGCGCCTCCAAGCATGGAGGAGCAGGCCTGGGATTTTGGGACTGCAGCACGCATATGCAGGCAGATGAAAAAATCTGTGGTTTTAAGAAAAGGGGATTCGGATAATGTTACATTCTTTTGTATCGTGGGCCACCTGAGCCTTCGGGAACTGTCCATCGGATATTATCAAGCGGGCACTTTCTCTGGCAGGTTTTACAGTGGAGACCGTTCGATGGGTTTGCGGGTTTTACATCATCGTGGATTTTCTCGTATACTCCAGCGGGACAGAATGTAATGCACGGATTGTTAAACATCGGCTCGCATTTCGTCTTGCAGATTTGCGGGTCAAGAATAGTCAGATGTGAAGGCTCTTCTTCGCGATGCGCAGTGGCGGCCATTGCAGTGAATGTATCTTTGTCGAAATTCTGATCGGGCTTGAATCTATATTTTGCAATAGTCATTGCTTCGAAATCTTTCTCGACTTTGAATTTTGGCAATAAGCCTCCGAGGACAGATAGCGGCATACCCTGAAGAGGGCCGAACTTCGCTACTGTCTGGCGGAAATTTTTTGCAGATCGCATTTCCTTTCCAATACTGGAATTATCGACCAGTTTGGTGTAAACATCAGCCGCTGTTTCGGGATTATCGAGACTTTGAAAAATTGCGTTTGCGGCCTGGATTCCCGAATCGAGCGCGTTGTGCAGGCCCTTGATTTTCAGCATGTTCACGAAACCCGCGCTGTCACCGAGTATCATTACGTTTGATTTGCCTATGTTTCCTGTCACAGGCTCTCTCGGAATTGCGTAGAAACCACCTTCGGGAATCATTTTCGCGCCTGCTTCGACGACCTGACCTCCTTCGATAAATTGCTTTACGAAGCTGTGATTCTTGAAATTCGTAAGAGCATCCTGCGGATTGAAATCGCAATATTTCCAGTCTGCTCCGACTATCATGCCCACGGAAAGATGGTCCTGTGCGCCTGCGTAGAGGATTCCGCCTCCGAACATTCCCGGACCGATGACGGGAGTCCAGATGGGATAGCCCATTGCGTGAACGACGCGTCCCTTTGTGAATTTATTGTATTGCTCGGGACTCACTTTGATAAGCTCTTTCACTCCTACCGAGAACAGTTGGGGACATTGTCTTTGCAGGTTTGCTTTTTCGATGAACTTTTCCGTAACGAGTCCATCGCATCCTTCAGCGAGGATAATAAAATCTGCATTTATTATTTCACCTTGGACGAAGTTGGGCTGTTTATTTCCCTCTTTGTCCAGTCCCTGGTCAGCAAGCTTTATACTTGTTGCCTTGCCTGATAATTCGTCGAGTATGATGTCCTGAGCCGCGAAGCCTGTCAAAACTTCGACTCCGAGGTCTCTGGCGATTTGTCCGAGCCATTTTGTGAGCTTGCTTATCGAAACGGACTAGTCTCCCTGATGTATCATCTGGCCAAAGCCTATGTGGAACATTTTCGCGAGCTTCAAGGCGAAGAAAATATTAAAGGCCAGTCCCTTTCCCAAAAAGAACATAATGTCATCTTTGTCGATGACATTGGCAAGGACGTCTTTGGCAATGTCACTGTCCCGCCACCCTGGGGAAGCGGAATCAAGCAGAGTATGAAGAGGCTCTCTTTCCAGCACAGCGCCGGAGAGGTTGTGATTGCCCAAATCGGCGCTCTTTTCGATAACGCAAATATCGATATCCGGTTTTTTAATTTTCAACTGTATCGCGGCTGCCAGACCGGCAGGTCCCGCTCCGACAACTAAAACAGATACTCTATTATAGTCTTTGTTTTTCGCCACTTATTACTCCAGCTTCAAAAAATTTATAGAACATAAATGTGACGGCTCGCGATTTTATATTCCTTCCAGCGCCTCCACCAATTGCGGCACTGTGTCTTCGACTGTCCCGACAATATAATAATCGCATTGCCTGAAAATCGGTGCGTTCGGGTCACTGTTTATCGCTACGATAGTCTCCGTGTTCGCTACTCCAATCATATGCTGAATCGCCCCCGAGATTCCGAGAGCGACATAAAGTTTCGGGCCGATTGAAGTTCCCGTTTGCCCGACCTGGTGTGCTCGTTCTGCAAAACCCTGTTCAACTGCCGCTCGCGATGCGCCTTTTTCGATTTGGGTATTTAACTTCCTGCCCAGGCTGCGGCAGAGCATGCCGACCAGCCTGTCGTAGCCGTCCCGGTTCTGCATTCCTTTGCCGCCGCTGACGATTACATCAGCTCCGAAATTTACTTCGCCCGTGCCTAATTCGGTTTTAATAATATCGAGGCTTACGTCATCTTCGGTGAGCTTGACTTCGTGTTTGATGACTTTGCCTTTTCTCGATGTATCGGGCAATATTCTTTTCATAACTCCCGGCCTTGCAGTCGCCATTTGCGATTTCGAATTCTTTGTTCGGATAGTCGCCATAACGTTGCCGCCGAGGGCAGGTCGAGTTTGCAGAAGCAGGGCGATGTCACCTTTCCTGGAACTGTCGCGAATGTCCAATCCCGTACAGTCGGCAGTCAGGCCGCATTCGACTCTATATGAAATCATCGGAGCAAGCATTCTTCCCTGCGGCGTCGCGGCGTAAAGTACGATTTGCGGCCAGTACTTGCTTATCGCGTCTGCTATTGCTTTGCGATGTGCGCTTGGGTCAAAAGCCTTAAGAAGCTCATCCTCGATAATATAGATATTGTCTGCACCGGCGGCAATCAGTTCCTTGCTCATCGATTCGATTTTGTCACCTGCCAGGCATACACCGACTTTTGTCTCAAGTGAATCGGCGAGCTCGCGCGCCTTTCCGATAAGCTCGAACGTTGCAGGATGTATTGATGTCCCGCTATGTTCTGCGACAACCCAGACTTCACCTTCGAAGGTTGGTGTGCTTAATTGCAGTCCCGCAATCATATCTTCGAGAGCCTTCTGATGGAAGTGCTCACCAGCCGCGGCGAGAATGCTTTGCCTGTTTTTTTCGTCAATCTCATCAGGTTTTTTTATACCAAGCTCGTTTAGCTTGCCACTGAGAATTGCGTAATCATCCTGCTCTTTTTGCGTGCCTTCGAAGTTCCTCTCAAGCAGACTTTTTCTCTTGTTTGGCAGAACATATCCGTTCGCCTGCTCGGATGCGTTTTGATTTTCCCCGCCATTTCCGTTGGAGCAGCTTTTCAAAATGATTTGCGCCAGCGTCTTCGGGTCGGTGATCTGTTTGCATTTTCTCGTACTTTTACCGGGTGGAAATACGCGTATTACAGCTGTCTTGGAACCTTTTGCGCCGATGAGATTTGCTTTTATGTCGTCGCTCGTCCATTTGAAAACTTCCGTTTCATTTGCCCATCGCGCTTTTGCGAATGTTGAGTAAAGCGGATATTCGTACTTTGCTACTGTGACAACCACCGGGAGCTTCTTAGCCGCGACTACCTGGCTGCCGCCGCTGATAATGCGTGTGAATTCGAATCGCTTGTTTTTGTATTCGGCGCCGGTAGCATAAGCAATGCATGGCAGATTCAGCTCTTCTGCGATTTGCGGCGGAACCTGGGCCGTGTCGCCATCCACCGACTGCATTCCCGATATTACGAAATAGTCATTGTCGTTTTTGAAAATCTCCCTGACAATTTTTCTTATCGCAAACGCAAGGGGATTTGCAGTTGCAACTGTGTCGGCGCCTCCCAAAGCTCTGTCAGTCAAAAGCACGACCTTGTCTGCGCACCTGCTCAGGCTGTATCGCAAAACTTCTTCAGCCATCGGAGGTCCCATAGTCAGCGCGATGATTTGTCCCTTTTCGTTGCGGCTGAGTTTCATCATATAGTCAGCGAAAGCGAGCGCCTGTGCGTCCAGCTCGTTAATTACACTTGCCAGTCTCGTCCTGATTAGTGTCCCCGTTTCCGGGTCGAAGGCATTATCTGTGATTTGCGATACGTCGGGTACCTGTTTGACTAAAACTATATAGTTGCTCATGTTTCGTATCTCTTATAATCCTGGCACGAGTTGTCATGATTCATACACTAAACTGAAGCATCTGATTTCCTGTTTTCATTATCAGCTTTGTAAAATATACTTTCATAAAACAGAAAGCGTCTTATTATAACAGGCTCAGTTGACTATATCAAATATTATCAAAGGAACTTTATGCTTGTTAAATAAGGCAAAATGATATTTAATACGAAATTCAAACAAAATCAGAAATATTTGTAATATCAAGTTTTTTTGTGAGGTGAACAGACATGGCAGATTTGGAAGCATTGGCTGAAGCGGTAATTAAAGGCGACCAGGCGGCTGCGACGGAAATGACCAGAGCGGCTCTCGAAGAAGGCGTTGCACCAAAGACAATTCTCGATGAGGGATTAATCGCAGGCATGGACATTGTCGGCGCACATTTCAAGAAAAACGAAATGTACATTCCCGAGGTGCTCATCGCCGCACGTGCGATGAAAATGGCTATGCAGGTTCTCGAGCCTGAGCTTGTCAAAGCAGGCGTCAAACCTCTCGGAAAACTGGTAATAGGCACAGTTCAGGGCGACTTACACGATATAGGCAAGAATCTCGTTGCAATGATGCTCAAAGGCGCAGGCTTCGAGGTTATCGACCTTGGCGTCGATGTCGGACCAGAAAAATTCGTGGAAAAGGCTAAAGAAGCCGACGTCCAGCTTGTAGGAATGAGCGCCCTTTTAACAACGACGATGCCGGGCATGGAAAAGACCATAAAAGTCATCAAAGATTCAGGTCTGCCTGTCAAGGTAATTATCGGCGGCGCGCCTGTGACGCAGGAATACGCAGACAAAATCGGCGCCAACGGCTACGCTCCCGACGCCGCTTCAGCAGTAGACGTAGCGAAAAGCCTCGTAGCCTGAGAATCCACGCTCAACCAGAAGACTTGTTATTATCCCAAAGTTTAGGGATGAAATTTGTCGAAAAAAGCGACTTGCACAAGTCGACGCCCCGTGTCGCGTCGTTCATTTGACAAACAAGATTTTCTTGCCTGGAGCGATGATAATTGTTATGCTGGATTGCAGTGAAAAGTTATGCGCAAAATAAGCAGTCCAAGTTTGTCACAATTGCTTCGTCAGCTTCGATATACACCTCAGGAGAAGCGCAGAAAACAGCTTGACGCGGCAGAGGAACTGTTCGGGATTATCGATAAAGAAAAGGAATATCCCTTCGAGTTTATCTGTTTTCGCATCACAGGTTTCCATCTTAAAAGTGCAATAGGAAGCGAGCTGATAAAGGGAGATAATTTGCTTGAGGACTTGAGAGTTTTTATTTCCAAGCTCTCGGGACAAATTGCCAGAACCATACCTGAGGTGCGCGAGAAAGTTTATACATACGAGGAGCTTTCGGAGAAATTTAAAGTTTCCAGAAAAACGATTTATCGCTGGCGCAAGCGTGGCCTGATCGGTGAAAAATTTATTTTTAAAAAAGGCACAAGACGCTCTGGTTTTCTACAGTCTTCCGTAGATCAATTCATGCGTGACAATCCCGACCTTGTTGGCAAGGCTCAAAAATATGAGCGTCTCACAAAAAAACAAAAGCAGCATATTATTCAAAAAGCAATCAAACTTTCGGCAAATACTAAACTCTCGCGCCATCAGATTATCAGAAAAATCAGTTCGAGCACAGGAAAGTGTTTCGAGACTATAAGATATACATTGCGAGATTATGAAAAAGCGAATCCTCAGAAGAGTCTGTTTCGAAGGTCCGCGGGGATAATTGACCCGGCGCAGGCTTCGGAAATTTATCGTCTTTACAGGCAGGGAGTAAATATCAGGGAATTGATGGAGCGATTCAGCAGAAACAAGAGCTCGATTTACAGGATTATAAATACCA
>JARRRJ010000029.1:6376-9088 GCA_037380865.1 Sedimentisphaerales bacterium | reverse complement strand
AAATTGAATTCATTCCAAGTAAGGAGTTTCTCGAAGAGGATGCGAGCGAGAGAATTTTATCCAGGCCGCTTTGGGATTTCTGGCCTCCCGAGAAGAAAAAGAAGTTGGAGCCTTTCAGGCCGGCAGACAGCTCGCTTCCCCAATATTTGCAGACAATAAAAGATGTGCCGCAGCTCAACAGGGATAACGAAGCTGAACTTTTCCGAAGGTATAATTACCTGAAATATCTTGCGGACAAGAGCCGAACGGATTTGACTTTGACACGGGTTTCCGGAAATAAACTTAAAAAGATTGAAAGCTTTTTAACTGAAGCAGAAGAAATAAAAAGAAAAATCATCGAGGCGAATCTGCCGCTCGTCGTAAGCGTAGCGCGCAAGCATACGACAGCCAGAATAAGCCTGTCTGATTTGATCGGAGAGGGCAATTTTTCCCTGATGAATGCAGTCGAAAAATTCGATTACACCAAAGGCTCGCGCTTCGGCACATTTGCGTCCTGGACCATCGCCAAGGACTTCGCGCAAAAAATACCGGGTCTCTTCTCGCATTTCGACAAGACGAAAGCTGCTTCGCTGGCTACCATCCAGCGCGAAATGCACAAGGCAGAGGGTGCGGATTTTGCTGCTATTGACAGAGTTAACAAGAGCCTGACGCGAGTTATCAGGAATAATCTCAACGAGCGCGAGCAGTACATTATTCTTAACAGGTTCGGCCTTGTCGGCTCGCCAATCAGAAAGAAGACAAAAACGCTCGTGGAAATAGGAATGGAACTGAACCTGAGCAAGGAACGGATTAGACAAATTGAGCTTATCGCTCTACAGAAGCTCAGGCAATCCCTCAGCGCCGAAGAATTCGAGCTTCTGACAGGCTGATAACCTTTTGCGCCTTGCGCATTCGGAAAAACTTTTCTATGTTCTGACTAAAATTATGGCAGAAAAAAAGTTGACAATTCTGGGAAAGGGTGGTAATTTCAAAAATCGAAAATGTGTTTAGCTTATTTATGGATGATAACAAGTTTTTAAGGAGATACGAAAATGAGATATCATGCCGGACTACTAATCTTAATCAGTGTTGTGGGAATAGTTTGTGTTGGAATTACTATTGGTGCGCCAGCGGCGGAAGAAGGTCCCGCTCTCGTGATACCGCAGGTGAGTGTGTCCGATTCACCCAGTTTCCCCTATGAGGCGGAAATAACTGGTGATAACGTCAATGTTCGCTCGGGCCCGGGTATCAATTACTACATTTGCAGCCAGCTTAACACAGGCGCGAAGGTAAGAATATTGAGTAATCAGGATGGCGTATGGTCGCAAATACAGCCTCCGCCCGGCAGCTTTTCGTGGATATCGGCGCAATATGTCGAGATCGATCCTACAGATCAAACCATCGGGACAGTAACAGGCGATGATGTTCGCGTCTATGCAGGCTCGGATAGAGTCAGCCCGTTAGCGGCCACAAGACTTCAGGGCAAGCTCAATAAAGGTGAGAAGGTGAAATTGCTCGGAGAACAGTCGAATAACTATTATAAGATTGCCGTTCCTTCTCTGCCTGATGCTTATTTGTGGATAAGCACGCAATACACAAAGCCTATTGCACCGGAAACTCCTGTAGTCGACCCGATTGTCAATGTCGGCGGCGCAGCTTCGGTTCAGCCGGCAGAGAGCAATGTAGTTGATTCCAATGAAGCAGTTTTAGTCACAGAGCTCCCGGAACCTACGCCGCTCGAAAAATACCGTGAGCTGCAGAGGCAATTCGATGTTGAGCGCGTAAAACCTCTTAATGAGCAGGATTATTCAGCTATAAAAGAAGGTCTTCAGGAAATTATGAACGATAAGGACGCCGACAAGGCCGCTCGATATGCTAATGTAATTCTCAGCCGGATCGAGGGAATCGAGCTTGCTCTTGAAGTGGATAAAGTTGTAAAGCAGCAGAACGAACAGCTCAAGCAAACCACTGATAAAATAGACAAAGCACATACTCAGAGACTTCAGGAAATTCAGAATCTCGGCAGATTTGCGGCGGTAGGCAAGCTTGAGAATTTCCTTGCTCTCGGAAGCGGGAATTACAAAATCCTCGACGATTCCGGCGTGACTATTTGCTATGCCGTGCCCAGTGACAAAGCTTCCGGCAGGGATTTGAGCGCCCTGGTCGGCGAAAAGGTCGGACTGGTCGGCACAATTGAGCCTCACACTCAGACATCGCTCGCATTGGTACGTTTCGATGAAGTGGAAAGCCTTCAGTAATCAGGCTGTAATAAATCGCAATTGAAAAATCGCTCTCGTAAGGGGAGCGATTTTTTTATTACCCGGATCGGATCAGAGTCTTATTGATCGCAGTTTGGGTCAGAAATGTTCGTTCTTTCCTGTTCTTGCGTTTTATGCATTTCTGCCGGGGATTGCAGTTTCGTTATCCGGCGGAGCGACAACTCTTCCCGATTCGAAATCAGCGGCTTTCGGCGTTAGTGTAAGGTTGTACCATTCGGAGTCCTGATTTTCAGTCAGATCATTCCACGTCACTATCCGGCCTGTATAAGTAGCAATTCTGCCCATAATACCAGTAAGCGTCGACTCGGCAACGTTACGAGCTTCGTTAAGAGGCTTTTCATCAAGGATACTATTGAGCAAGTCGATATGTTCCTGGACATATGGGTTATCGTGTCCTATAAAATCAGGAATATCTATACTCTTACTGGATTGCATATTACTTCCGTCACCGAAC
>JARRRJ010000029.1:574-6315 GCA_037380865.1 Sedimentisphaerales bacterium | reverse complement strand
AACAGCCGCTTATCTGGCGGCACATGCTGTGAATATAAAGGTCATCTGCATAGTCGAACTCGACACTGTGAAAATCGAACTGGTTCCCTGTCCTGCGGCGTGCGCGCCCCCCGAAGCCAATCGCTCTTACAGGCGGATGACCAATAAACCAGTTTGCAATATCGATATTATGAACATGCTGCTCGACAATATGGTCGCCTGACATTTCAGTGAAGCTGACCCAGTTGCGTATCATGTAGTCGGCGTCGCTCTCATTTGCCTGTTTCGTTTTATACCAAAGCTGGCCCTGGCACCACCAGACGCAGCCGCCGCGGATTTCTCCGATCGCACCATGCTCGAGAGCATATTGAGCTTTTCTATATCTTGTATAGTGACGGCGCTGCGTGCCTGCAACTACCGAGAGGCTCTTTGTTTTTGCAAGTTCTCCCGCCTGGATAACTTTTCTTGCACCCGGTGGATCAACCGCAACAGGTTTTTCCATAAAAACGTGCTTGCCCGAGTTAATCGCGGCTTCGAAGTGGACCGGGCGGAAATTAGGCGGAGTTGCCATAATTATGAGCTGCGCGTCAGTACCCATGAGATATTTATAAGCCTGTGCACCGCCAAAACATTTTGAGGATGGAAGATTGTGTTTCTGGCCTTCAATTTCGGCAACGTTCTTGAACCAGTCTGCGGTTGCGACGACTTCAAGCTCAAGATTTGGGATTTGACGGCTTGCTTCGATACAATCGCCAAGGGCGCCTCTGCCGCGCCCGCCGCAGCCTAAGAGACCAACCTTAATCTTTCTCGTCCCCGAAGCAGCGAAAATTATATTCTTGCTCGCTAAGACAGCGGCTGTGCCTGTTGCGGCTGTCCTGATAAACTCCCTGCGCGAATAATTTGCATAATTCGTGTCATCTCGCCTATTCATTCTCATATCCTTTCTGTTAACAGATACAGGTCGATATAAATATCAAAAATCATCGCAGGCGCGGTAGGCTTCGATTACAGCTAGCTAGCCTTCCTTTCCGCGATTGCTCGCGCCGTGTTCCATGCAGAGCACTCCCTGGTAGCTTTTATTGTAGATATGCCTGAAAATATTTTTGTAATTGATTTCTCCTGTGCCAGGCTCGTTGCGGCCCGGATTGTCACCAAGATGGAAACTGGCAATTTGTTCCCAGGCCATATCGATATTGGGAATAAGATTGCCTTCGGTAATCTGCTGGTGATAAATGTCATTGACAATCTTGCAGCATGGGCTGTCCACTGCTTTGCATATCATGTATGCCTGGGGAATCTTGGTTAGAAACAGGCCGGGATGATTCGTCCATGCGTTCAGGGGCTCAAGGACAATCACAAGATTCGCAGGCTCGCACACTTCCATACAATATTTCAGATTATCTATAACGTTGGCAGTTTGATAGTCCCATTCCAGACCCTCGTCGAAGTGCCCCGGCACCACCAGAGCCCATTTTGCATTGGTTCTTTTGGCAACTTCAACTCCTTCCTTCATTCTCGCAACGAGCATGTCTCGAATTGATTTATCACGCGTAACGAACGATTTTGTTCCGAAATCCGCATACAGGACAAATGGACCTAAAGTCATATCGAGCCGGCTCATCTCTTTTGTAATATTTTCCTGCAAGTATGGTGACTTACTCATCAAGTCATTATCGAACATTGCAGAAAATCCCTGATCAGACATACACTTCAGGTTATCAATCGGGTCCCTGCCTGCATGTTGGCGGAACATATTAAGAGAAGGTGCGTATTTTAGCTTGAACTTCTTTACAGGCTCAGCGGCGGACAGACCTGAACTTAATGCGGTCACAGCTGCCGCGGCTGTAGTTGCAGAAGCCATAAAATGTCTGCGAGACAACACCTTCTCAGACCTGCCTGGTTTTTCTTCCATATGTTCCATTTTATTTGCCTCCTGTTTATTTCTTGAAAGGAGTCCATTTTTCCTTGCTCTTTGAGCTTTCCAGAACTGTTTCAATAAATAACATTCCGCGAAGGCCGTCATTTACATTTGGGAAATCCAGCATCAGCGGATCCGGCTTTGTGTTAGTTAGACTTGCTCTGACGGTATCTGTGAAGTTGCGGTATATATTTGCAAATGCTTCGAAGAATGCTTCCGGGTGTCCAAAAGGCAGACGTGTCGCACGACCGGCCGCGGCACTCTTTGCCGCTACATAATCGTTACCGCGCCGCCAAACCTGTACAGGCCCGTTCGGCTCTTTCACATAAAGATAATTCGGATGCTCCTGGTGCCATTCCAGGCCTTTCTGTTCGCCGTAAATCCATATTGCAAGGTTATTTTCCTCGCCGATTGATACCTGGCTGGCGTGAAGAATACCTTTTGCTCCATTGTTAAAACGCAAAAGGACGTTTCCGTCATCGTCAAGTTTGCGTCCCTTAACAAAAATGTTCAGGTCTGCGCAGAGTTCCTTTATTTTCAAACCTGTTATATATTCAGCGAGGTTCTCTGCATGTGTTCCGATATCGCCCATACAGCCTGCGCCGCCGCTCTGTTTCGGATCGGTTCGCCATGAAGCCTGCATCGAGCCTGCCTTTTCAAGGGCAGTTGAGAGCCAGCCCTGGGGATACTGCACTACGATTTTGCGGATTTTTCCAAGCTCGCCGCCGCGCGCCATATCACGTGCGAGCTTGACCATCGGGTAGCCTGTGTAGTTGTGCATCAGGCCGAATACCTTTTTGGACTTTTTCACAATCTCCTGAAGTTCCATTGCCTCATCGACATTGAACGTCATGGGTTTTTCGCACATGATGTTAAAACCGGCATACAGGAAATCTTTAGCAATCGGGAAGTGCCAGTTATTGGGCGTTGTAATTGAAACAAAATCGATTCGCTCTCCCTCCGGCAGGCCAAGCTCTCCCTCGATCATTTCCTTGTAAGTGCCGTAAACTCGACTCGGATCGAGCAGGAGTTCTTTTCCCTGCTGCTTTGATTTTTTCGGGTCGATATCGAACGCACCCGCAACAAGTTCTACTCCGCCGTCCATGCGTGATGCCTTGCGATGAACTTCGCCGATAAATGCGCCGGGACCGCCGCCAACCATTCCCATTTTCAAATTTCTATCGAGTGCCATACTTGCTCCTTTCGCTAATATAAAGATTAGGCAAAATATGTGAACTGTGTTTCCTTTTAACTTTAATTTTCAACAATCTGCAAATTTAACCGAAAGAAAGACGCTTTGCAAGACTCTATCTGAAAGAAAATCCTCTACGAGTGCCTGTTTCCAAACCTTTCCTTTAATTCATTTCCTGAGCTGAAAACGTTAGACTTGACAGGTTCGGAACTTTGGTTATAAATCACTTACTGAAAGAGAAGAATCCGTATTGTCGAATTTTGAAGGAATTTACAGAAATGGCGAAATTGAGTGCGTTTGCGGACGAAGCCGCAGATGATTTAAATGCTCAGGTTGAATTCCTCGTCTCGGAAGACATGGATTTTATCGAGCCTCGTTTTATCAATAAGAAAAACATAATGGATTTGACGGAAAGCGAGCTTGTAGAGGCGAGAAGAGTTATTCGCGACGCCGGCCTGAAGGTCAGTGCCATCGGTTCGCCAATCGGTAAAGTCAGGCTCGACGAAGCTTTCGGGCCGCACCTGGATAAGTACAAGCATGCGATAGACCTTGCGATGTTTTTTGAAACGCCGTTCATAAGGGTGTTCAGTTATTATCCGCCTGAAGGGAAACTCATCGAAGACTATCGCGGCCAGGTGCTCGAACGAATGGCGGCGCAAGCTGAGCTTTTGAGCGGAATCGATGTGACAATGGTGCATGAAAACGAAGCAGGAATTTATGGGCATACCGCTCGGAACTGCGTCGATATTGTCGAGACTATCAATTCGCCAAAAATAAGGCTTGTCTATGACCCGGCAAATTTTGTCTGGGGTGAAAAAATCACTGATAATGTCGAAACCTGCTTTTCCCTGATGAAACCTTACGTGGTTCACATTCACATCAAGGACTGGAAGCTGGGCTCAAAAGATACGGGAAGCATCCCGGGAAAGGGTGACGGCCAGATAAAAGAATTACTGACAGAGCTTGCGACGATGAATTATGACGGCTGTCTTACGATGGAGCCGCATCTGAAGCAAGGCGGCCAGTTCGGAGGCTCAACCGGAACCGAGCTCTTTTCAAATGCAATCGAAGCTGTAAGAGAACTTGCAGGCGAAGCTGGACTTGACCTGCAGGATAATTAATAAGGAAGAAATATGAAAACGTGGAATTTTGGAATAATAGGTGCAGGTTTAATAGCTGATTTTCATGCGAAAGCCATTAATGATATTCCCAATACCAGACTCGTTGGCTGCTGTGACAAGATAAGAGAGAAAGCTCAGAAGCTGGCGGACAACTACGGCATTCGAGTCTTCGACAACTACCAGGAAATGCTCAAGAGCGATGACATTGATATCGTGACGATTGCCACGCCGAGTGGTTTCCATGCTGAACCTGTAATTGAAGCGGCACAGGCTGGCAAGCACGTACTCTGCGAAAAACCTCTGGATATTACGTTAGAGCGAATCGACTCGATGATAGAAGCTCATGAAAAAGCCGGGACTTATTTAGGAGGTATATTTCCTTACCGATTCAATGATTACGTTACAGTTCTGCGCGAAGCAATTAATACAGGACGATTCGGTACAATCACTTACGCGGGTGTTTATGTTCCATGGTGGAGAACAGACGGTTATTATAAGGATTCCTGGCACGGCACATGGAATCTCGATGGCGGCGGCGCGCTGATGAACCAGTCCATTCACATGATTGACATGCTTTGCGATTTGATGCCTCACGTGGATTCTGTGAAGGCATTAGCCGGAACGCTTGGTCACAAAATAGAGACTGAAGATACCGCGGCGGCGGTGCTTCGTTTCGAAGGCGGCGCGCTGGGAATCGTTTACGGAACCACAGCTTCTTTCCCGGGCCAGTTCAGGAGGTTTGAAATTACAGGAACTAAAGGCACAGTTATAAATGTGGAGAATACCATTACAGTATGGCAATTCGCTGATGAAAAGCCGCAGGATAAGGAAATTCTCGCAAAGTTCGGTAAAATAGAAGGCGGCGGCGGTGTCTCTGACCCGGCCGCTATAACCCATGAAAATCATACACGCAATTTCAAAGCATTCTTAGACGCACTTGAAACGAACACAAAATTCATGATAGACGGCCGCGAAGCGCGAAAGGCTGTAGAACTAATTCTCGCAATATACAAATCCGCGCAAATAAATAACAAATCCTGATAATCGAAATCCTAAGCTCTAAATCCAAAATCCTAAACAATTACAAATTATCCAAATGCGAATGATTTAAACATTTGAGGTTTTTCAATTTGATATTGTTTAGAAATTAGAACTTGGAATTTAGAATTTTCGTTCGGACTATATCAGGATTTAAGGTGTTTACTCGCTATCGTCCTCATCCTCATAGAAATCCTCATCTTCATCATAGTCTTCATCTTCTTCATCGTCCTCGTCGTCCTCAAGAGGCTCTTCGTCAAAATCTGAAAAATCTTCCAGACTATCATCCGAAGGATCGTAATCCTGCTCGTCCTCAAATGAATCGTAGTCTTTTTCGTCTTCCCACATTTCTATCTAATCCTTATTAAATCATGAAAATACATTTACTGCTATCTGTCGCAGGTCGGCCAAGCCAGGCCTGTCCGGCCTGTCAGACATCGAATCACACAGCCGCAACTATTTTAATATTCAAAGCAAATACGATTCCACAAAA
>JARRRJ010000029.1:0-559 GCA_037380865.1 Sedimentisphaerales bacterium | reverse complement strand
TTCTGTGTTTTTAAAACTGAAGCAATCTTCGCAATACGCTCCAGGGCGGGACTCTGAGCAGAAGCAAAATTGGCTCCAGGACAAGTCCCGCCGCTGCGAACACACACATATCTCTGCATTTCTGTTCCGAGCCTTTCTCGCGAAATCTCAGCCAGGCGGGTATGAAGAAAAGCAGGGGAATTGCGAAATATAGTCCGCTCAGGAAAACTGCGATGCGCCACTTGCCTGGCAAGGGCTCGGATGCTATCGCTCGTATTTGCTCTTCGCGCGCTTTAATACGGACGTGCAGTTGTTCGTTGAGAGCCGCTAAACAATCGTTCGAGAGCCTGCGCCTGGCAAGCTCCACTCTGGCGAATTCTACTGCTTCCGGAAGGTGTGTTTTGCAATGTGTGTACTCGAGCAGATCGACATTGGACAGCTTCTTGATAAAATCTTCAACTTCCCGTTCCATAACTCATTAGGAATAGGTACAGGGATAGGAATACGCTCACTATTGCTATGCCTATATCCTAACTCCTATAGCTGTAAGCGTTGATTTTACTTGTAAATATTATCGCCT
>JARRRJ010000028.1:2212-12472 GCA_037380865.1 Sedimentisphaerales bacterium | reverse complement strand
CCCAGGTGCGAACTTTCCAGAAATATCTGGTCGCGCTGGAAAGTGGTTTGCCTTCATAATAAATACAATTTTGCTTTCTCGAGTTTATTTTGCCGCTGTCCCACAAATCCCCCTTGTCTGCATCGAGATTCGACTGACTTGAGGCAACTAAAATTTGGTAAGAGGTTTGTATTTCATTATCATCTGAATCATTAACATACCATCCAAAATAGGGATTGTCGTCGGTCCCTACGGGATTGACCTTGTCACAACTTCTCAAATTTGATGGAGCGCCTGGAGAAGCCGCATACAAATGCTGAACCTGAAACATAAGTAAAAGCATACAAATCACCACAGACTTGACTTTCATTAATGCGAGAATTTCGGTCTTCATAATGGTTTCCTACACAAGATTTACAATGTAAAAAAGATTTCCTTTCGTTGTCGCAGAGACGCACGGCCGTACATCTCTACTATCTGACCATTACCTGACCTGCGTCTGCAACAAGCGTCTGGCCTGTAATTGTACGAGCTTTAACAGAACACAGGAAAACTATGGAATCAGCAATATCCTGTCCTTTTATTTCACGTTTGAGCGCCGTTTGCGCGACATAATAAGGAATGACCTCCTCGGGCTTTATGCCGTACTTTTTCGCACATATCTTTATATATTCGGGATTCCAGATTTTCGAGCCTTCGAACACATTTCCGGGACAGACGGAATTTACTCTTATTCCAAATTGCCCAAGCTCGAGTGCCCATCCCCTGGCCAGATGTATTTCACCTGATTTGGTTGCATTGTAGGCTGAGTTGTTTACACTTGCGCCAAGTCCGGATTTTGAGCTAAGATTAATTATATTTCCACCAATATCTTGTTTTATCATAATCCTGGCAGCGGCCTGTGCCATTAGAAAATAGCCCGTCAGATTTATCTCAAGTGTCTGGGCATTAGGCAATTCACGCGATATTGTTTCAGCTGTCTGAACTGCTGCTTTTTCATCGATATCTACTAAAGCGACCATTGCGCCGGCACGTGCCATTCCGATAGCGATGCTTTTCCCAAGGCCGCTTCCAGCGCCTGTAACGAGAGCAATTCTGTTTTCCAGAATGCCATTTGTAACTCCGCCTGCCTGTTTTTTGCGGAACACTTCGGATTCCCAGTTATTCACGAAATCTCTCTGGCGATTCGTAAGCGCAAGCACTCCGCCGAATTGAGAAGCATACATTCGAACAAGAAGCGAGTCTGCCACTATCTCATTAATTACGGTCGCAATTTTTACATCGGATGCAACAAACAATCCTGCTCCTTTGACCAGAAAAGAAGCGGGAGGTTTTTGTCCTTTGCTGACCTCTTTTTTTATTTTAACCGCAATGGAAGACGAGTCTATTCTATTAAGCAGCATTGCCTGGCCGCTCGCATATACAAGCTCGTCGGGAGTCAACGCTCCCGCGTTCAAGAGTCTTGATGCATCCTTCCTTGACAAAAAGCTTGCACTCGTTTTGTCGAGAGGGAAAAAACTAATAGGCAAATATTTTCCAGTTGTCTCAAAAACAGCTTTGCGAATTGCGAGCTTAATGTCAACAATTTCTTCGAACAAAGCCTGCTTTATATTTACTTTCTTTGGTTGTGATAAAAGGCTATTACAAAGCCCAATCACTTCGCTGACCAGGTTTAATGCAGACGCGACATTATTAGCAGAAACGAAAATTCCATGTTTTTCAAGGAAGAGAATCTGAGGGTCATAACCATGCTTTTTGCGATAGTCGCCAACGAGCTTCTCGACCTTTTTGCCTAAAGTAAAACCCGGATCAACATAAGGTACCCAAAGCAGCGGCTTTTCTATACCCGATTTTTCGAAAAGCTTTTTGTTTTTTTCCTTTCCGTTTTTCGAATTGACATACGCCGCTACTGAAACAGGATGAAGGTGAATCACTACTTTGTCAAGCATCGCGTGAAGATGAGCTTCAACAGAGGGTCTTGCACCGCTTTTGACTTCGTCATCACATGCAAGCTGAAGGCGATTTACAACTTCCAATTCCCTTCTATCGACATCGAGCATTGTCAGGACAGGGTCTTGTAATATGTTTCTGACGGAATCGATGTTCAGCCTGCGCCAGCCTTTTTCCTGACTCATGTCTTTTAACGCCGTTCCGCTGGCTTTAATAAACATGAACTTTCCGTCATTAGTTTTAACGGAAGTGTTGCCTCCCCCTCCCCTGACAAATGAAGGATTGCTTCCTGTCTCCCTGGATATTTTAATTAAATCTGCTAAAGCTTTATCCACCCGTTATTCTCCAAATTGCTTATATCAGAGTATAAGTGCATAAGTTTTCATCAGCTTATGCGTTTTTGCTCATATGCTCTTACGACTTGATCTTCTTATCAAGATACCATACCTGGAACGCCGATGCGCCAAACCACAGGATTGTTGCGATTACCATGAGTTTTTTTACTGTTTCAAGCTCCATCTTTCCAGCAAGATAAAAGATGGACGGAGCGACCAAAACAACGATTCCAATATAAGCTACTATTTTTACAATTATTCTCAAATTCATAATATTAACTCCTTGCAACTGCGGCAGCAGAGGAGGCTACAGCCGGTCTGACTTTTTCCTGATATACCTTACTTATTCCGACATATAGAATTGCCGCAACAAACCAGCCAGGCAAACTCACGAAGTAAATTTGAATGCCGGCGTATTTTACCAGCAGCAGACATGTACCCAGTGTAATAAACCAGGCCAGACCTGCCGCCCAGTTAAACAACTTGCCGCTTACCTCAGCATAATTGCTTTCCAGCCCGAATTTTCTTATTAACCAGAAATCGACAAAGATCACTGCCCCCATAGGCATTAAAAGCATTCCATAAATCGCTACAAAATCCAGCAGTTTCATCGCCAGAGCGGGAAACATGCCTGCTACTGTTGCAATTAATCCTGTAATCAGTGTTACTCTGAATCTTGAAGCTTTCGGAACAATCGCTTGAAACGCCAGACCTGCGCGATATATAGTAGGATTTGCCGTTGTCCAGCCTGCTATGATAACACAAAGGATTCCAGCTATCCCAGCGGCTCCGTACGCCAGAGGACCTGGCAGAGGAGCAGGTAATTTTCCTGCTTCATTAGCAGCCTGAATCGCCGCCTCATTAGTCAGACCGGCGTCATAAAGTTGGTAGGCAAAGAGAATCGACGCACTAATCCAGGCCATGAAATGCCCCACATACATCCCTGTTCCTGAAGCAATGCCATACCACGACTTTTTTGCAAACCTGAACACTGACAGATCACTCATCCCGATGTGCATTGCCATATTGCAAAACCATGCAAAAAACATAACGTGCAGGAAATTGAATTTAACCTGGCCCGGCAAAGGCGAACCGCCTCTCCAAATGCTTGTATTAGCTAACGTCCAGACGTCACCAATCGAGTGAATTTCCACATTGGTAGCAGATATGAATTGCCTCAAACCTACTATTCCGAATACCAAGAATACGAGAACCATCCATGGTGCCGCAATGGCTGCGAACTTTGCGACTGTGTTATACCCATAGGCGGCGACAATAGCAATCAATGCGCCGCAGATAAATACTGCAATAACCCAGCTTACGCTGTTCGGGTACATATCGTTAAGACCCGGCATTGTAAATTTGAACCACACCCCAAGTGCGGTCGCTGATACTGTCACCATAGCACCTGCCAGGAAGCAGAACATTACGCCGTTGGTGAGATTGTACAGTGTTACGAGGCGTCGACCGCATATTTTTCCCAGCTGGTAATACAGGGTTAATCTCGCGCGAGTCGCAATCGGAGCGCACATAAACATCCAGCTCAAAACTGCCAGTGCGTTACCTACTAACAGACCGACTATTAAATCGAAAGCACTGACACCGGCAGCGACAAAGAGCGGACCTAACATTAATTCCGTTCCCGCGCAATGCTCGCCTGCGTACATTCCAATAAAACTCTTCAAACCCAGCCATGATTTTTGCGGCACAGGTTCGCGCTCATATTCTGTGCCGGGCTGTGAGCTAACTACCTGTTCCTGATCAGTTTCCATATTTATTCCTTCCTAAGAACGTTTGGCGAGAACGGTTTGTTCATATTCCTTAACTTCCTTTAACCAAAACAGGTCTTTCGGAACTTCGGATTTTTTACAGTAATATTCCCAGACTGTACCGAAAGGCAAAGTTTTCACGTCTTCGAACATTGCCAGCCGGGATGTATAATCGCCGGTATTTTCGAATTTGTCAAGCTTCTCTGAAGGTTGCAGCAAGGCAAAAAGAAGAGCTTTAATCATATTACGGCTGCCGATAATCCAGGCTGCGATGCGATTAATGCTTGCATCGAAAAAGTCCAGCCCGATATGAATTTTATCCAGTTTATCGCTGTGTATAATCTCTCGTGCGATTGCACGCAATTCATCATCGAGAATCACAACATGATCACTGTCCCATCGAACGGGCCTGCTTACATGCAGCAGTAATTCTGGTACAAACATCAGAACGGCTGATATTTTATCTGAAATTACTTCGGTCGGATGAAAATGACCTGCATCCAGGCAGAGCAGCTTTTGCCGGGAAACTGCATAGCCCAAGTAAAATTCATGCGAGCCGACTGTATAGCTCTCGGCGCCAATGCCGAAAAGTTTCGATTCGACTGCATCGAGATTATATTTCGGATCGAGCTTTTCAGCGAAGATTTTGTCGAGTGACTCAAGCAAACGCTGTCTCGGAGCCCATTTATCAGCGGAAATATCTTTATATCCGTCAGGCACCCAGACGTTTGTTACCGTCGGGCTGCCAAGCTGTTTGCCTATTTCTGCACCGATTTTGCGGCAGGCAATACCGTGCTCTATCCAGAAATCGCGGATTCCCTTATCGATATGAGCCAGAGTAAAACCATCCGCTGCTTTTTCATGTGAGAAAAACGTCGGATTAAAATCCATGCCGAGACCATTTTCCTTTGCCCAGTCTATCCAGCTTTGAAAATGTTCGATGGTAATCTGGTTGCGGTCAACAAATTTGCCGCCATTGTCGAGATAGGAAGCGTGGAGATTGAGCCGATGTTTGCCTGGTATCATGGACAGGGCTTTTTCAATATCGCTTCGCAATTCTTCAATCGTCCGAGCCTTTCCCGGATAGTTTCCAGTAGCCTGAATTCCACCTCCGGATAATTCTGCTCCGGCTGTTTCGAAGCCCCCTACATCGTCGCCCTGCCAGCAATGAAGTGAAATCGGAATTTCGCTAAGCTGAGTTATCGCTTCGTCTGTATCCACGCCAAGCTCTCCATAGCGCTCGCGTGCGAGCTTGTACATCTTATCAATTTCTTCCATATTTTTCTTCCTAAGAACTTTGGTTCATCAATCTTTATCTGCAGTAATCTTGCTGCATTTTTCAAGCAGTTTCTGTTCTGCCTGTTTAGTCCACAATCCGTTGTTTAATAATTCCGCGACTTCCGGGACTTTTTCGCTCAATTCTTCCAGGGTAGTCAGACCCATGCCTTTGCATGAAGGATACACGATAATCTTACCTGCAATCGAGCGATTCTCGACAGCGCGGATTCCTTCGACGGCGCCGTCCAGGCCGCTAATCGCCGCTACGCTTGTATTCGTATCGAGTCTCCCTGCCTCGACTTTTTTGAGCACTATTTTCATATCCTCGATGGTCGAGCCGCTTGTGCCGATAAAGTACAAATGCTTTTCTATATAAGAATTGAGGTCGATAGGCACGGAAACATGGGCCGGGATGCCGGCAAATATGTTTATTATTCCTTTTTCAGAAGCGCCATGTATCGATGAAACAACCAAAGCCGGGATCGGTGTCATCAGTATCGTATAATCGAAAGTGCCTCTTGTTTGTTCTTTTTTCGAGTTATATGGTTTGTACGTGACGTTATTCTTCCTTGCGAGAGGCTCCGCGATTTTGGTTAACCTGACCAGACGCGTATCGTCAATGTCGCTTGCGCAAACACTCAGTCCCGCGATATCGTGACATATATTGCGTACTACGTGCATCAGTCCCATAGGCCCTGCGGCACCTATGACGTTGATTCTATCTCCTTCTCGAACTTCACCTGTTCCAGGAATGTATTCGAAAGATTCATAGGGATTATTGCCCTGGGTTCCGATTACGCGAATGCCGCCGTAATGAATTCTTCCGACAGGCATGTTGACGTCTCCTGAAAAAGATCCGCCACAAAGAGCTATATTGAAGAGACCATGTGCTGCAAGTTTTACAAATAAGCTCTCTGCGGTCTCGACTTTGGAACCAAAATATATTATATCATCACAACTATGGTCTTCGATTTCTTTGACACCCGAGACTTTTACAATTGCTTCTTTCAAATCGTCGGGCGGCGAAAAATCCGATAACCATATAATCTGAGCAGGCTTTCCGTATTTATCAAAAAGTTCCTGAAAAATCTCTTCCTCAAATTGCATGTCAGAAACAATCAGCAATTTCCCATTCTGCTTTAAGATTCTTCGCTCCTTACAGATGTAAGCGTCTTCGACACACGCCCAGGGTTCGATCAGCGCGACAGCAGAAGAAGACAGGTTTTCCGAAACTGGTATCAGCATCGAATCGCCCTGAGGTGAAGTTATGACACGCTCGTCCATGAGAACATATTCCTGCAAGCCGCCTTCGAAATTGTATCCGAACGCTGCGTTCGAGTTTCCTGTAGTGAGCCATCGATAATCTGTTTGAACAAGGTAACGCTCGCCAATTTTATATTTTTCCACACAGGGTCCGACTTCCTCAATCCGAATCACAGTCTCATGTCCAGGAACAGCAGGTAAGTCACCGGGGACATAGCTCGGGATTTGGTCAAGAATTTTGGCATCGATGCCTGACAGTATTTTGCTTTTGCGCGGATGAGATGAAAACTGCTTCAGGAATTTCAAATCGGAAAAACAAAGGCCGACTGCTTCTATTCTGCAGAGAATCTGGTGTGCGCCGGAACTGATTATCTCTTTCGATTTATTCAGAACGAGCTTATCAGGCCCGATTAACTGGACCGCATACTGGTTCTTCTGCAATTTATTTGAGTGACTTTTTTCCATATCAATTATTAAATCTTTCTAAAATCCGCGCAGGCGAAGACTCGCCGTCAAAGTTGCTGCATTGGTCTTCGTTTTCAGGCTCCAGCAATCTTCCAAGCTTCTCGAAGAATTCATTCTTTTCTTTTGTACTTCCAAAATTTTCCTTCGCCCACTGACTGGTATAACCCAGGCCACATTGCTGCTGCAAAACAGAATGAGCATATACAATGTGTGCGCTTCTGACGAACACAGACACTAATCGGGAAAGCTCCTTCGTCTCAAATGAATCAACGAACTTCTGACCCGGACTGTTCATCTCTGTTCCGACGAGCACAGGTAAATTCATTTTCTCAGCCAGCTCTACAATTTGGTACAGGTTCTCCAATTTCACGTCTTTTACACCAGGCGTATAATTGCGGTCGGGAATTATATTAATAGCAGCCGCACCGCTGCTCATTGCAATTTCCAGCAGGCTCTCTATTTCCTTCTCGCCTTCGCTGGTACCATCGAGCCATGCAACTGTCGGAATCGCTCCAGCTTCCAAAAAGAATCGATTTGTATCAGCCAATAAAGGAAATGATTTTTTGTCAGGAGTGACATAGCCTGAACCGCCCCGCTTCATTGTTTTAGTACTGATTTTATAGAGAAGGTCGCTGCTCTCCGGCAGCATCGAGCCACCAACATTGACGTCCAATTTCTCAGACCAGAATTCAGCCAACGATTTCCTATCGTTGAACATCTGACTTGCCTTGCGTGCAAAGGCAACGCAAATGTGTCTTTCTGTCGGATTTCCCGATGGTGTAAGTGAGAGTACATCTTTTTTGTAATCCAGTTGTACAGGTTTTAAATATTCGTTTACTCTCTGCATCAAATCCTGATTTCTTTTTTGTGCGGTTTTGCGAAGGTTGAGCAGAAATTCTTTTTGCTTTTCTTCCAGATTTGCTTTTGGAAATCCTATTCCAATATGATACGCGATTCCAGGCTCACCAGGCGAGTTTATGACTTTGTCGGAAAACTCGGGAACAAAGACCCTGCTCTCCAGTCCGGCAAAGCCTTTTAATCCGAGAGTTTTAGCTGCGCCCAAAAATTCTTCCAGAGCGTCAAGCACGTCGAAATCAACTACGGCCGCGGCTGAGAGACCTAGCTTGCGCGCAAGCCAGGCAATCTTGCTCGGCGAGTAGCCACTCGAATTGTATGAAAAGAAAGTGTGAAAATGCAGGTTCACATATGTTGTTACAGGATGTAAGTTTATCTCACCTGCTCTGACTTTCTCAACCAGCGAAATCAGCGCCTTTTTTCTCTCAGCACTGTCGAAGCTATCCAGATTTTCTTCCAGTTGTTCAACTGAGGCGTGTGTCATTATTAATATGCCTCAAAAAATTCTGATATTCCCTGCCCCATAATGACGTGTCCTGAGGATTATATTCTTTCGTTTCTACCGAATTGCGCAAAATTTCTCTTGACTGTGCAAGTGATGAAATTTGACCTGTTGCTTTAGCCTGCACGAGAATATTACCTATTGCAGTGCCTTCCACGGGACCTGTAATTACTTTTTTAGCGAGAGAATCAGCAGTGAACTGACAAAGCAGCTCGTTTTGTATTCCTCCTCCGACAATATGCAGAACTTCGATTGTCCGGCCTGTTATATCTTCGATTCTCTCGAATGTCTGCCTGTACTTGAATGCAAGATTTTCCAGAAGCATCCTTATCATCTGACCTTTGTCGTCGATGGATTTCTGGGCTGTTTTGCCAAGATAATCATTTACCTTTTTTGGCATGTCACCGGGCGATAGAAATGCGCTGTAATCCGGGTCGATATGTCCTGCAAACGGCTTCGCTTGTTGTGCCATTTCAACAAGTTCGCTGTATGACAAATCCTCTCCTTCTTCCTGCCATTGTCTTTTGCATTCCTGAACCAGCCACAGGCCCATGATATTCTTTAACAGGCGAATCGTACTTTCCACGCCGCCTTCGTTTGTAAATTCGTATCTAAACGTCTTGTCATTGATAATTGCGTCAGACACTTCGACGCCCATCAGGCTCCATGTCCCGGAAGACAGATAAGCCCATTTCGTTTTTTCGTCAGCCGGAACTGCAACGACGGCGCAGGCTGTATCATGCGAGCCTGTTGCTATTATGGGAATTGGACTACATCCAAGCTCTTTTCTGACATCTTCGCTGAGCTTGCCCATAATCGTCCCGGGCTTAACAATATCCGGCAAAATCTCGACCGGCAAAGAGAGCTTGTCGCAGACTGTTTTCGACCATTTTCCCGTCTTCATATCCATAAGCTGAGACGTGCTGGCCAGAGAATATTCTGCAAAAATTTTGTCACACAAAAAATATGAAAACAAATCCGCCATAAAAATAATATGTTTCGTTTTAGCAAGAGAAGGTGAATCGGCCAAACGCATCGAGAGCAACTGGTATGCGCTGTTGATTTGCATGAACTGGATGCCGGTATTTTCATAAAGTTCTCGTTTACTCATTAACTCAAACGCCTTTTCGAGCATCCCGTTGGTCCTGTTGTCACGATAATGATAGGGATTTTCAATCAGTTTTCTGTTCGCGCCGATAATTCCGAAATCGACTCCCCAGCTATCGACTCCGATACCTGAAACTTCGGTATCCGCAAGTTTTATTGCTTTTTTAATGCCTCTTTTTATTTCAGAAAGGAGTTTCTCGACATCCCATCGCAGAGAATCACTTTCCTTTGTCGGGCCGTTACTAAAACGATGCACGAGTTCAAGATCGATTTTGTCTTCTGAAACTGTTCCGAGTATTACTCTGCCGCTCTCGGCACCAAGATCAACTGCGATGTAGTACCCAAGTTTTTCCACTTTACTACTCATAATTCTGAAGCAAATTTATTCAATTTTCATGGCTCAAGCAAGATATTTCTTGATTTTCCTGCTAATTCATGGTATCAAACTCGTATAATTTGAATGAAATTCCAAATGAACATGAAAATACGCCAAAAGCCCGGCAAACTGCAACTTACTGACGAATTAAGCGAATCAAAATGCTGCAGTACAATTGGTTCGAAGGAGTTCTTATGAAGGTGGGCACTTCTTTAATGTCAATCCTTTTTCTGTTATTGATTTTTGCTCTCACTTCCCCGGGCGCTACGCCGCGACAGATGGAAAACCTTAATCGAGGGATTGTAGCTGTAAAGCAGACTAACAGTGTTTATGTGGGCTGGCGTATGTTCGGAACAGATCCAAATACAATTACTTTCAATC
>JARRRJ010000028.1:0-2195 GCA_037380865.1 Sedimentisphaerales bacterium | reverse complement strand
AGTCGGTAATAGTGAGCCTGTAAAAGTCAATGATAGACCGATCGGTGACAGCACAAACTATATCGATAAAGCTGCTGATCCGAACCAGGAACTTCAGTATTTTGTCAGGCCGATATTGGATGGCAAAGGACTTGAGGCTTCGAAGCCTGTTCGCGCGTGGGACAGAGATTACCTGGAAATTCCAATTCAGGCCATCGCTGACTACAGGACAGGAGATGCTTCGATTGCAGACCTGGACGGGGATGGCGAATATGAAATAGTTTTGCATCAAACTTCGCACGGGCAGGATAATTCTTTTGCAGGTGTCACGGGAACGCCCGTATTCGATGCTTATGAAATGGACGGCACACTAATGTGGCGCATCAATCTCGGAATTAATATTCGCGAGGGCGAGCACTATACACAGTTCATGGTTTATGATCTCGACGGCGATGGCAAAGCTGAGATAGCCTGCAAAACAGCAGACGGAACAGTAGACGGTAAAGGCACTGTAATTGGTGATAAAGACAAGGACTGGCGCACACGTAAGCCGGGTGACAGGACAGACGGCAGAATTCTCGATGGTCCGGAATATTTGACTATTTTCGACGGCCAAACAGGTGCGGCGCTGAAGACGGTGGATTATATTCCAAACCGCTATCCCATAGACGGCTGGGGAGGCAAAGGAGGAAACGGCGGAAACGACAGCTATGGCAATCGTTGCGACCGCTTCCTGGCTTGTATTGCCTATCTGGATGGCGTAAGACCCAGCCTAGTGATGTCCCGAGGCGTGTATGGAAGGACTGTTTTAGCGGCCTGGGATTGGCGTGACGGAAATCTGACCAGCAGATGGGTATTCGATACAGGAAGCAGCTATCCTCCTTATGATGATGCATCGCCATATGCCGGAATGGGTGGTCATTCGCTTTCTGTAGCCGATGTCGATGCAGATGGCAAAGACGAGATTGTTTATCATGCTATGGTAGTCGATGACAACGGCAAGGGACTTTACTCCACAGGCTTCAGACATGGTGATTCGATGAACATAAGTGATATGTATCCCGACAGGCCCGGCCTGGAGGTGTTTACTGTACACGAAAATGAAGACGATACAGTTCGATTCCAGAGCCCGGGTGCAGCCATGCGTGACGCTCGAACAGGCGAAGCAATTTGGATAAACAGTCCCGGCGTAGACGTAGGCGCGGGTGCCGCGGCGGATATTGATCCTCGCTATCTCGGATACGAAGCATGGGGCGGACCCGGCGGCATGCGCGATTCCAAAGGAAATGATTTGGGTGTAAAGCCCAGGTCCACCGACTTCGTTATCTGGTGGGATGGTGACCTGCTGCGAGAGCTTGTTTCAGGTTCTAATGTAAATAAATGGAATTGGCAAAGAGGTGTCGAGGAGCGAATTTTCTCGACAGGCGCCAGAGGCGGCGGGCGCGGCCCCAATCTTATGGGCGATTTCCTGGGTGACTGGCGCGAAGAATTGCTCATGACAAGTCGCGACGGCAGAGCGCTTCGCCTTTATACAACGACGATACCGACTACCAATCGTATCTATACATTAATGCATGATCCACAATATCGCCTGTCAATCGCATGGCAGAATGTAGTATATAACAAACCACCGCACCCGGGATTCTATCTGGGCGACGGGATGAAAATTCCGCCAAAGCCGAATATCTACCTTGTCGGCAAAGGCGAAGCAATTGAAGGTACCAAATGAAAGTTTGTAAAAATGAAAAAAATAAACAAAATTCTATTACTTGCAGTTTTTTTAGCAGCAGGAAATGTAGGCTATTCAAAAATGATTGATTCTCCGTACGAAGTTGCGACATGGAAGGGATTTCGCAAAGCAGCGATTTGTTATACGTTTGATGACGGAAACTCCAACCAGTTTGCGATAGCTTTGCCAATGTTCGATGAATTCGGTTTCAAAATGACACTATTTACTGTTTCTGACTGGGCGACGGAACACAAGAACTGGGATGCGCTGAAAACAGCCGCTTCCGAGGGTCACGAAGTTGCAAGTCATACTGTCACGCATCCTTCTCTGGACAGGTTGAGTAAAGAAAGACAGGATATTGAGTTGAAAAACTCTAAAGAAGTTATCGAAGCCAATATTCCCGATCAAAATTGCATTACAATTGCCTATCCAAACTGCCGGCCCGGAGATCTGTCGATTTGCAAAAAATATTATATTGCCGCACGAC
>JARRRJ010000027.1:0-14751 GCA_037380865.1 Sedimentisphaerales bacterium | reverse complement strand
CTTTTATGTAGTTACGGCTGAAGATGCCGCTGGGAACGAATCGTCTTATTCCAATGAGAAAGAAGTTACGACATCTGGGACTGCTCCGCCCCCGGACCAAATAGTAGATCGCGATGGTTGGTGTTCTCGACCAGTCCCGATAGGAGTCTCGACCGGCCATCCCAGCATCACCGCTGGTACAATCGGCTGTAGAGTTACTGATGGGACTAATTTCTATGCACTAAGTAATAACCATGTTTATGCCAATATGAATAAAGCCAGCATAGGAGACAATGTCTTACAGCCGGGCACGTATGATGGAGGAATAAATCCGGACGACGCGATTGGTGTTCTATCTGCTTATGTGCCAATCATTTTTTATCCTCGGGGCATAAACTACGTTGATGCAGCTATCGCTTTGATAGACACAGATGATTTCGGTAATCCCCTTGTTGGGAATGCTACACCTCTTGAAGATGGCGGTTATGGTATACCAAACTCGATGACAGCAACTGCTTCTCCTGGACTCCCTGTCAAGAAATATGGCCGCACGACAGGACTGACTACCGGCACGGTAAATGCTAGTGAATTCTCAGGCTATATTTATTATGGTGGGCGTTTGGCATACTTTACTGGTCAAATCGTGATAACTCCGGGAACATTCAGTGCTGGAGGTGATTCCGGTTCGCTGATTGTGACGGATGATAATGATAAGAAGCCTGTCGCATTGTTGTTTGCCGGTAGTGACACTATGACGATTGCCAACCCCATCGATTGGGTCCTGGAGGACCTTGCTGATTCAATTGGTGTTAATGAACTTTGGATAGATGATGGCTCTAATTGAGTAAATAGAAGCGATTAAGACCATTTAAGATAACTGTTGGAAATATTTTTCGATATATCTTAGGGACATAGATTGAATCAAAGGTCTATGTCCCTAAATCATTAAATGACTTTGTATATTTCAGTACGCTGGTTGATTTGTAATCGTCTTATCATCTCAAATAAAAGAAAGTCTTTAGGTGATACAAAGACCAATCGAGAAAGTCAAAGAAGAATACGCTGACCAATGGATCGGTATTTCCGGGGTGGAGGGTATTGCGATTGGTCTTTTGGAAGGTAAGCCTTGCATTACCGTTTTTTCGTCCATCGAAGCAGACAAACTTCGAGCCAGAATACCTTCGATGGTCGAAGGCTATGCTGTTATTATAAAGGAGACTGGCAGATTTCACGCTCTCGGAGACCAATAACGACATACAAAATTTTTTTATAATTTATAAATTCTATGCTTGACAGAATTATCAATTTCGTAGTAAAAAGCTATTTTGATAATTTTCAGAGAGTTTAAGATGTTGAATTTTAGGGAAAACAGGTTCATGCAATTTGCAGGTCGCTCTGCGGCTCCGGCGCTTATGCGCACAGTCCTTAACGCCTGCACAAAATGGACATGCGTGCCTGGTATTAGTGCGTTCAAGCATAAAGAAGGTGCTCCCTAAAGGACTTAAGAGAAGAATTTGAAGTTTGAAAAGCCTTTCAGGGAACACGAAACCTGAAAGGCTTTTTTTATGATTACAATTGCAGCAAAGGTGAATAATGGAGCACAAAGACTTAAAACGTGAAATCCCTGCATGGCGGTATGATGAAATGAAGCTTTGCGGCGTGAAATTCGATAGTGATGAGTTCGCAGATAAATATGACGAGCATCACCAGAAGTTCAGAGATTACAAAAAGGAAGCCCAAGAGCGTATGCAGTTGCTTGGCCTTGGCAGGCAGGCTGTCATAATCGATATGGGATGCGGCACGGGAGCATTCGCGATACATGCCGCAAGTTGGTTCAGGAAGATTTATGCAGTTGACATCTCGAACCCGATGATTGAGCACGCACGTCAAAAAGCGAAAACAGCCGGGATTGACAACATCGAGTTTCATCATGGTGGATTTCTTACGTATGAACATAATAGCGAACCTGTTGACGGGATCGTTACGTCACTTGCACTTCATCATCTACCGGATTTCTGGAAGCTCATAGCATTGCAGAGAATGCCAAAAATGCTCAGACCCGGAGGCAGGCTGCTGCTCTTCGATGTTGTATTCTCATTCGACACAGACTATGAGACAAATATCAAAAGATTCATCGAGGCTATGACCGACCGTATGGGAGATGAAATGAAGCACGAGCTTGAGACGCATATTCGGCAAGAGTACAGCACCTTCGACTGGATTATGGAAGGGATGCTCGAAAAGACAGGATTTAGAATAAAAAAGGCCGAGTACAAAGAAGGATTTTTCTCGAATTACTTATGTGAAAAGAAAGAAGAATGAAAATGCAGCATATTGTTGAAAAAAAGACAAAATCGAATGCGTAAACAAGATAAAATTAAAATTCGAAAATTCAAAAAACAGGATTTGGCAGAGGTAAAGAGTCTTGTTGATGAGACTATTGATACATGCTATTCAGATTTCTACTGCGCCGAAGCTTTACGGTTTTTTAAACAATGGCACAATAATGAAAAGATTCTCAGTCAGGCAAAAGAAGGATATACGATCGTTTTAGAGAGAAACAATCAAGTCATTGGAACAGGTACCATTGTTGGGAATGAAGCAGTAAGAGTTTTTATTAGTCCTGAGTTTCAGAAACATGGTTTCGGCAAGCTTATTATGTACAAGCTTGAAGAGAGAGCGATTTCGAAAGGCATAACGGCTATTAAACTTGACGCATCGATACCTTCGAGAAGTTTCTATGACTCGCTTGGCTATGTCACTTTGGAAGAGACTTTTCTTGAGGTGGAGAATGATAAAAGACTGGGCTACCACAAAATGCAAAAAACGATTAACGCAGGTTCAATGATTATACGACAGGCGGACGAAACTGATCTAGATATTCTGCTTTCTCTTATTCGAAACTCTTTTAACAGTGTGGCAGAAAAATTAGAACTAACAATGGAGAACTGCCCTAAGTATGTAGCATTTTATACAAAAGAACGACTGTTAAGCGATTTCGAAAAAGGCATGAAATATTATGTTTTGCAGAAAGATCATAAACCTTGTGGATGCATAGCGCTTGAGAAAGCAAAGTCGGGTGTGTGTTATCTGGAAAGGCTCGCTGTATTGCCGGAATACAGAAAGAAAGGCTATGGAGCAATGTTGGTGAATCATATCTTCAAACATGCATCCCAACTTGGTGTCAAACGTATGGAATTGGCTATGATTTCGAAAGAAAGGAAGCTGAAAAGCTGGTACAAGAAATTCGGCTTTGTCCAGAAATGCACAAAGAAATTTGACCATCTACCATTCACAGTTGCATTTATGTATAAGGATTTATGAAAGATGCCCTAACTTTTTGAATTAAGAAAGTGTTCATCGAAAGATGTTTGGTAAAGAAATACAACTTAAAGACGGAAAAACCTGTATTTTCCGACAGCCGCTCGAAGATGATGCGCAAAATATCCTTGATTACTTAAACAGAATCAGCTCGGAGACAGATTTTATAACTTATGGGAAGGGAGAAATGAACTGTACCCTCGAAGAGGAACAAAGATTCATAAAGGACCATCTCGAAGATAACAACAAAATGCTGCTCATAGCGGAGATTCGCGGAAATATTGCAGGTATGGCAGACTTTACAGGCGGCAAACAACAAAGGATACTCCATATAGGGGAGTTCGGAATAACTGTATTAAGAAAATACTGGGGTCTTGGAATTGGACATGCGCTCACGGAGACTATTATCGAATGGGCAAAACAGTCGGAAATTGTGCGCAAAATTAACCTGAAGGTCCGAGTCGATAACGAGCGTGCGATACAACTTTATAAACGTTTCGGATTTGTGATAGAAGGCACAATAAGCCGACAACTATTAATCGATAATACTTTTTACGATGCTTACTTCATGGGTCTGAGTATCGATGTATAACTTAGAACAGATATTTTGAAAGCCGAAAAAATGATAGACTCAAATTCTTTAAAGGAAATCGCGATTGAATACGGTGCGGATTTGTGCGGCATCGCTTCGATAGAGCGCTTCCGCGAAGCTCCCGAAGGTTTCAGGCCGATAGATATTTATCCCGATACTAAATCTGTCGTAGTCATTGCAAAGAAGATGCCTGAAGGTTCTTTATTATCGGAGAATCCAATTCCGTACACTGTTACCAGTGAGGCTGTGCGTCGCGAAATATTTCTTACTGTTATTAATATTTGCAGAAAGCTTGAATTGCATGACGGCTTAATTGCTGTTCCCGTCCCAAGCGAGCCCTATGATTACTGGGACAAAGAGAACCTTCGCGGCCAGGGTATACTCTCGCTGCGTCATGCTGGATATTTAGCCGGATTAGGAGTCCTTGGCAAAAACACTCTGCTTACAAACAACAGGTATGGCAATCGAATCAGGCTCGGCGCTCTCCTGACAAATGCTGATATAGAACCTGATGACCTCGCAAATTATCAATTCTGTTCTGAGGATTGCCGTCTCTGTATTGAAAACTGTCCCGCCGGAGCAATCAACGGAATAAGCACAAACCAGAAACTTTGCAGGCCCGTTTCGCAGGGATACACCAGAAAAGGAGACGAACTGTACATCTGTAACAACTGTCTCAGACTTTGTCCGAATGGAAGGGGATTAGACAAGAAACTCTCTTTGGAGAAAAGATAAATGGGAAAATTAGAATTTTATTTTTTGGATGTTTTTGCTGAAGAAAAGTACGCAGGTAATCAGCTTGCAGTTTTTCGAAATGCCATGGATTTATCAGATGAGCAAATGCTGAGAATTGCGAAAGAGATAAATTTTTCAGAAACAACATTTATACCAAGTGACGAATCAAAAGACTCAGGTTATGATGTTCGAATATTCACACCGGCGGAGGAAGTTCCTTTTGCAGGTCATCCGACTTTAGGTACAGCGTTTTTGATTCGCCGGGAGATTATCAGCAAGCCTGTTGAACAAGTAGTACTAAACCTCAAAGTCGGGCAAATTCCAGTGACCTTTGAAAGAACAGATACAGAACAGGAAATACTATGGATGAAGCCGAAAGAGCCTTCTTTCGGAGATATTTTTGAGCCTGGCGAGATACTTCAGTTTCTGACAGTTTGCAGAGACGATATTGACAGCAGGTTTCCGATACAGCATGTTTCTATTGGTATAGATTTCATTTTCGTGCCGCTCAAATCACTGGATGCTGTCAAAAGAGCGAGTGTCAATAAGGACAAACTCTTCAGTTGGGCTGGAGACAAGCCGGCGAAAACGGTTTTCATTTTTTGCCCGCAGACTTATAATCGCGAAAACGATATGAATGTTCGTCTTTTTGCCGATTACTTCGGCATTGTAGAAGATCCTGCGACCGGCAGTGCAAATAGCTGCTTAGCCGCGTACCTAGTAAAGCATAGATATTTTGGAACAAGTAAAATTGATATTCGGGTCGAACAGGGCTATGAAATCGTGAGACCATCTTTATTGTATTTGAAGGCTGAAGACAAGAACGAGAAAATAGACTTAGCTGTCGGCGGCAAAGTTGCTATGGTTGCCAAAGGCCAATGGCAGTAATGTGATTAGGGACATTCCTTAAGCTGTGATTAAGAATTGCCTCGTGCATAATATTAAAAGTCTAGGAAAATTACAAATAAGAATTTTTTTAGCAAACCTTACTGAGGTGTACATTATGAAAAGAGTTGAAAAGGCAGTCGAAGAATTCGATAAAGGTTACAATTGTTCGCAGGCCGTCTTGAGTACTTTTTGCGAGCAGTTTGGCCTGGATTATGAAACGGCACTAAAGATCGCAACAGGATTCGGAGGCGGTATGCACATCAATGGAACCTGTGGCGCCGTCACAGGTGCTGTTATGGTGCTTGGCTTAAAGTATGGGAATACCGATGAAAACAAACAAGCAAAAGAACTGACATATAAAAAAGTAGTTCAATTTGCCAACAAGTTCAGTTCTCTTAACGGCTCAGTAAGATGTCACGATTTGCTTGAATGTGATATTACGACATGGGAAGGTGTTAAGATTGCCAGAGAAAAAGGTCTGTTCTCCTCTATATGCCCAAAGCTAGTACAAGACGTGGCTGAAATACTTGAGGAAATGTTGGAAGACGAATCTTAGGATTATATATGGCTTTTGAATTAAACGATATCGTCCCCTGGGGTAGAAGTTTCGATGAATATGTCAGAATATTTGACCTTACTGAAGATGAGCTTGCTCTTACTATCTTAGGCTGCGCTGATGGACCGTCAAGTTTCAATAGGAAAGTAACAAAGCGCGGCGGTAAAGCGATTTCGTGCGACCCGATTTATGAGTTTAACGCTGAACAGTTGAGAGAAAGGATTGAAGGAACTTATGATAAAGTGATGGAGCAAACATATAAGAATGAGCGCAATTTTGTATGGGACTATATCAAATCCCCGGATGAATTGGGAAAGATCAGAATGGAAGTGATGAGTGAGTTCCTTGCAGACTTCGAGACCGGCAAGCAGCAGGGCAGGTATCTGGCTGAAAGCCTGCCAAAGCTCCCGTTTGGCAACAGGCACTTCGATCTGGCACTGTGCTCGCATTTTTTGTTTCTTTATACTAAGCAATTGTCACTGGAGTTTCATCTTACTTCGATTATGGAGATGTGCAGAGTTGCTAAAGAAGTTCGGATATTTCCTTTGCTGGACCTGGACGCAAAGAAGTCAGGACATTTGCCTGCGATTTGCAGTGAACTCCGTGCGGCTGGCTTGAATGTCGAGATTCGCAAAGTACCTTACGAATTCCAGCACCGAGGCAATGAAATGATGAGAATAATATGCTGAAAATTTATCGTGCCAAAACCAAACAAGACGTTGATGACGCAAGAAAACTGTTTTTCGAATATTTGGAGTATTTAAAGACTTACTTCAAGAAACTTGCAGACTTCCCATGGCTTATTAAATATTACAGGGATTTCGAAAAAGAAATCAATTCACTTCCCGGTAAATACATATTCCCCAAAGGATATATCCTTCTTGCAAAATACGATGGACATCTGGCCGGCTGCGTCGCACTCGAAGATAAAAATGATGGTATATGTGAAATGCAGAGATTATATATAAGAAAGGACTATCGAAGAAGAGGTATAGGCACAAAACTCTGCGAAGCTCTGATTGAACAGGCTAAGAGTTCAGGCTATAGGCGTATGCAATTGCACACAGCCATCGAGCCTCCCAAGTATTTGTACAAATCTCTGGGTTTCACCGAAATAGCACCTACCGAGAATATACCTCTCGACACAATTGTATTTATGGAATTGAAACTGAAATGAATTTTTGAAGATTTTCAAATGTCTCCCAAGACAATTATTTTCGACCTGGATGACACGCTAATAGCAGAAAGAGCGTCTGCCGAGAAAGCGATGATGGCTACCTGTATCACGGCTGGTAAGAGTCGCAAAATCGATCCGAGTGATTTGTACCAGACTATATGGCTCGAAGCACGTCAATTATGGCATAAGTCACCGGAAAGACCTTATGTCGTCTCCATCGGTATCAGTTCATGGGAGGCACTCTGGGCACATTTCGAAGGAGACAATGAGAATCTGAGAATCCTCCGCGCATGGGCTCCGACTTATCGCAAGCAGGCCTGGCACAATGCTTTACTCAGGTGCGGCCTAAACGACCCGGATTTTGCACAATATTTGTCAGATGAGTTCCAGAAAGAACGACGCAAGCTCAGTGAAGTATACAGTGACGTCAAAAAGAATTTGAGCAAACTCAGAACAAAATATATTCTTGCGATTATTACCAGCGGCGCACCAGACCTTCAGCGGGAGAAAATTCGAGCCGCGAAGCTTGGAAAGTTTTTTGCCCAGATTGTCATATCAGGGGAAGTCGGTGTCGGAAAACCTGATCCCGAGATTTTTAACATAGCTCTGAAAAGAATAGGAATAAAACCTGACCAGGCTGTTATGGCAGGAAATAATCTTGAAACCGATATTAAGGGTGCCAATGAAGCAGGAATGAAATCTGTATGGCTTAATCGTAAAAAAGAAAGAAACAAAACATCAATAAAACCTGATTACGAAATAAACAATCTTAATGAATTGGAGCCAATACTTCATAACCTAGAGTAACTATGAACATACACTTTAAGAAGTATCACGGTCTGGGAAATGATTATCTTGTTATTGATCCAAATGTATTTGATTTAACTTTAACACCAGAGATAGTTCGCTTAATTTGTGATAGACACTTCGGTGTTGGAGCCGATGGAATTTTATATGGTCCGATTATAAGGGATGATTTTTTTAGCGTGAGAATTTTCAATCCCGACGGCAGCGAAGCAGAAAAGAGCGGCAATGGTCTGAGAATATTTGCAAAATATCTATTTGAACACAATTATGTTCATCAGAAATACTTTCGGATTCAAACATTGGGCGGAATAGTCGAGCTTTTTATGGAAAATGTCGATGCAAACCTGATAAAAATAAATATGGGAAAAATCACCTTTATCAGCACTGAAATTCCGGTCGAAGGTAAAACAAGAGAGGTCATGAATGAAGAATTGGAAATTAATGGTTCAATATATAAAATGACTTGCTTATCAATTGGAAATCCACATTGCGTAATTCCAATGAAACAAATCAGTGAAGAAAAAGCCAGGGAATTAGGGCCTTTTATAGAAAATCTTGACCTGTTCCCTCATCGAATCAATATACAGCTGCTGAAAATCATAGATGAGGGAAATATCGAGATACAAATTTGGGAAAGAGGCGCAGGATACACATTAGCATCAGGAAGCAGTTCATGTGCGGCTGCCGGAGCAGCTCATAAACTCGGACTTGTTGGAAATAAAGTAAATGTAAAGATGCCCGGTGGAAAATTATTAGTGGAAATAAGTGAAACCCAGGAAGCATTTCTAACCGGACCGGCTGAAGGAATATTTGAAGGAAGCTTTCAGCCGGATTTTTTAAGAAAGCTGCTATAAGTTCGTAAGGAATCCATACATCTTGAGAAATCGGATTTAGAATTTAAATTGGTCTTTGAAGACAGTCTGAAAATCGTAAACGTTATTGAAATCGTCTATAGAATCAGTCGGCTGCGCGCTCATCCATTCATTTCTTATCATCAACCAGACAATTTCACCAAAATCGCGTGTAGTGTTTATGTCCCAGTTATTCAGTACTGATTTAGCGAGCCTGCCCCATTTTTCGAGTGCGAATTTTCGAAGACCTTCGCAGAGTGTCTGGCCGCTGACGTGTTTCGGCTCAGCTACCATTTTTTTCGCAGTAAAGCCCAGACCTTCATAGACGAAACCAATGGCCTTTGCACTATACCGGCCGTCTTCCGTAGCAATTTAGTCAAGACCCAAGCTTCATAAGTGGGCATTTCTCGCGTCTCGAAATTACATGTTCATTATGAATAAGTCAAAATGTCAAGTGCTCAGCAGATTCGTAGTGTCAGATTTTATTCCTGGGTGCTTGCTTTTTTTGTTTTCGGTTGGTAAATTATTCACACTTATGACACTAGCAATTGAAACCAATGGATTGACGCGTCGTTTTGGCCAGCTTTACGCTGTAGCGGGGCTCGATTTGCGCGTTGAAGCAGGTAAATTCTACGGTTTTCTTGGGCCTAACGGTGCCGGGAAATCCACTACTATAAAAATACTCACTGGCCTGCTTGCCCCCACACAGGGATCGATGAAAATCCTTGGCGAAGACATCAGAAACTCCGAAAAAGCAAGACTGGTCAAGAAGCGAATAGGCGTGGTACCGGAAGAATTGGCTTTGTTCGACAATCTGACGGCACGAGAATATCTCACTTTCATTGGGCGCATGTATCAGCTTCCTAAGGATACGATTCGTGAACGGAGCGAGGAACTTCTGGCAACGATGAACCTCGATACAGAAGAAAAGAAGCTCACACTCGAATATTCACATGGTATGAAGAAAAAGCTCACGTTAGCGGCGGCGCTGATTCCGAATCCCGACCTGCTCTTTCTCGATGAGCCTTTCGAAGGAGTTGATGCTGTTTCATCGCGTATTTTGAGAGACATACTGAAACGGTGTGTTGCGCGGGGAGCAACAGTTTTTCTGACTTCACATGTTTTGGAAATTGTTGAAAAGCTCTGCACTGATGTCGGAATTATCGCAAAAGGCAAGCTCGTACTTCAGGACTCAATGGAACAGATTCGCCTGAGCAGCTCACTTGAGGAGAGATTTCTCGAAGCCGTCGGTAGCGATCAAATCGATAGGCCTAAACTAAGCTGGCTGGAGGAATAAATGGACTGGAGCCAACTTCGCACAATACTCTGGCTGCGCTGGCGGCTGACTCGCAACCAATGGTCCCGCGGCGGAACGCTGAATCTGATTCTGACCTTAATCATAATGATAATCGTCCTCCTCATCGGAGCGATAGGTGGAATTGCAGGTTTGCTTTTCGGAGCTTTTGCACTGGATACTTTTTCACCTGTTCGTATGCTGGTGATGTGGGATGTAATTATTGCTGCTTTCTTATTTTTCTGGGTAATTGGTCTGGTCTCCGAAATTCAGAGGTCGGAAAGTATTGATATTGGCAAGCTTTTGCATTTGCCCGCTTCCCTTAAAGACATATTTATTATAAATTATTTCGCTTCGCTTCTGACTCTAAGCATCATTGTTTTTGTCCCGGTAATGCTTGGTCTCTGTATCGGACTTGCTCTTGGCCGCAGCTTGATGATGGCTGTACCCGCGCAGACGACGAACAGTCATAGCCGTGGTGACTGTTTGTTTTATATTAATAACACAGCTTCCGAATATGCTGGGAAACGTCTTTGGTCACCGCGAAAGGCATCGTCCCGGGACACCCGTACCAACACAAAACGAAGAGCAGATAAATCCTGGTGAGGCCCAGGTAAGGCAAGGTATCCCTCGAGGACTGTTATTGGCACACAAGATTGTTCCTTTACTCTGGGTCGGCAACGGCGCGATATCACTCACCGACGGCAGTCCCTGGGCCGCTTTGCTCGGAGCCGGCGGCGCCTTGGGTTTAGGCTGGATTGGGATAAGAAGAGCTTACAGAACTACGATTCGTTTTTACCAGGGAGCAGAAGCAGGTGTCAAGGTTAAAGCGAAAACGAAAAAAGAAAAAACACCTGCTGATGTAAAGAACATTGTGGATAAATCCCTGCCCGGCATTTCAGATGAAGCTTCCGCACTGGCTATGACTTTCTTCCAGAACCTTCGACGCGCCACTGAAATTAAAATGATGCTCGCAACAAATTTTCTCATGATGTTGTTTTTCACTGCGATGATATTTCTGCGTAACTCAGGCAATATAAGTGATAGCGGAAAGCCTTTTGTTGCTCTTGGTGTGATAGCTTTTTCTTTTTTCGGATTGATCCAGCTTATGTTTAACCAGTTTGGCTACGACAGAAATGGATTTCGTTCACTGGTTCTTTCACCTGTGTCACGCAAGTATATTTTACATGGAAAGAACCTTGCTTTCCTTCCTGTTGCTATGGGTATCGGGGGATTGCTTCTTTTGATTATCAGCCTGTTCCTCCATATATCAATCCTGACATTTTTTGCTTCGATTTTACAATTAATTTCTGCATATCTTCTATTAAGCATCGCAGGAAATCTCGTATCTATCCTCAATCCTTATCGTATTGCGTCAGGTTCGCTGAAACCAACAAAAATGTCAACTCTGAATACTGTCATACTTATCTTATCAAACTTGTTATTTTCAATTACAATAATTCCGATATTGATTCCTCCTCTTGCGGAATTTTTTATATCGCAAACAACTTCGCTTCCTTCAGGATTTTTCAACCTTGTTTTGTCAGCTTTGCTCTTGTCGGTTGTAATTTTCTTTTACAGGCTCAGTCTTTTACACCTTGGTAATTTGCTGCAAAAAAGGGAAAAGAAAATTCTCGAGGTAGTAACGAGGGAAATTGAATAAGTAGTCTATTGCATTCCTAATATCGGTCTGTTACTTCAATTCCACGGACCAGTATGCATGGTCAAGAAATTGCTTCCAACTTTTATATCTTTCGTGCCCCAGGTGAACATGGGCGAGTGGATTGTGCTTTGGTTTTTCCGGCAACTTGATAAGCTTCATATTGGCCTGTCCCGGCGTCATGCTTGCTTTTTTAACATTACAGGCTGGACAGGCGCAAACGATATTTTCCCATGTAGCTTTTCCTCCCATGCTTCTTGGTACAACATGATCCAGGGACAACTCGCTGGTCGGGAAGCGCTTGCCGCAATACTGGCACCTGTTTTTGTCGCGTGCGAAGATATTCCTTCGATTGAATTTTACCTCGTTTCGCGGCAGACGGTCGTAAAAAAGCAGCCTTATAATACGCGGCACAGCTACATAGAAATTCACGGTAGATACCCAGTCGTAGCCATCGGGCTCGAAAATCTTCCTGAATTGGCTCACCTCGCACCAGCTATTGAAATCGTAGTTGGAAAATCTCCCTTCCTCGAACGAAACAACCTCAGCAAGGTCACGGCAGAGCAGAGAAAATGCTCGTTTGGCACCTATAATGCGTATCGCCATGTAATGCCTGTTCAGCATTAGCACGCTGCAATCAAGACCGGATTGATAGTCTCCATGTCCCATAACATCATTATATCATACATTTTAACTGATGTAAAACATAATGGGGCACGAAAAAACGACATTTGCTTATTTTCTCTCCCACTGATGAGCTTTCCCTAGTTTTTCTTGTCTTTTACTTCGGATTTTGCCACGACATTCTCAGCTCTGAAACCTTTGTCGCCTTCAACTATATCGAAAGAAACGGAGGTACCTTCCTTAAGAACTTTAAATCCGTCACTGGAGATACCGGAGAAGTGAACAAAAATGTCGCGGCCGTCTTCAGTAGCTATGAATCCGTAGCCTTTCTTGGGATTAAACCACTTGACCTTTCCCTCTGACATAAAACGCTCCTTTTGAACAGTGAAATAAAACGGACCAATATTTGTATCATCCACAGAAAACCTGTTCGTTACAGGCCTTTGTTTTATCATATTGTCGTCGAGGGGGGACCAAAAGAAGCCGATAGCTTTGCGATTCAAGAAGAATTCAGACGATAATAAAGGCGTTGAAAGTCCTTTCCCTGATCTCTCTATTCGGTCTGACAGAACATCATCATTCTATGCACAACACTAATTAAATTCTCCACTCGCTGTTATCCATGCAATCCTGGATCTTTGACCTGCAGTGAGATTCCACATAAGTTTATTTCACTTCGTTCGATTCCATGGGAAGAGCATAGAGGTTCTCTTTAAGCAAACGACCCATTTTGAATTTTACAGTTCTTTTGGCCGGAACCTCAACCCGTTCCAGAGTTTTGGGATTCTGAGCGACCCGGGAAGCTCTGGTTTTCGTCTCGAAAACCCCAAAATCCCGGAACTCCAAACGATTATTATTGCATAATTCCCTCGTTATTTCATCGAGGAAAGTCTGGACTACGCTTTTAACAGTTACTCGTTTTGCTTGTGTAGATTCCGCGATCCGGTCGATCAATTCTTTTTTTGTTATTGTTGCCATAGACTACCTCATTTCAGGAAATAGCAATTAGGAAACAGAATAATTTAATGTTAAAAGAGCTGGTGTTAACGGATTGGTTAGTTTTTGTTTCCAATGCTTGTCACGCACCTCTTCGAACTCAAAAACACCGCAAATCACTATACTACAAAGACTTCTATACATCAAGCATTTTTTTGGGAAAATTATAATATTATGCAAAAAATCTTATTCGAGGTTGACCAAGAGGCAATTTATAGACATAATCATTGTTTATATTTAATTAATTTAGATTCGATTACGGCAGGATGAATTGGATGCCTTCAAAGAGTAGTGAAAGTACCGGCCGGGACAAATCCAAACCAAAAAGGGACCGAGCTGAAGAAATAGCAAATACATTCGAGTGGCTTATAACCGCCTTTATTCTGGCATTTGTTTTCAGGGCATTTGTCATGGAAGCTTTTCGTATACCGACGTGAAGTATGGCTGATACTCTCAAAGGTGCTCATTTTCGCTTCCGCTGTCCTGAGTGTGGATATCAGTACGACCATGGTTTTGTCCCGAACAGTCCCATGTACAATATGGCTGAAGATACCGTGCCGATTGTTAAGATTCCGCCGCCAACAACAATATGTCCAAGTTGCGGCTACATAAGGCAAAACCAGCAACCGGTAAACGTCGCTAATGGAGACAGGATACTGGTACTCAAGTGTATCTATCAGTTCTTAAAGCCCAAGAGATGGGATGTCGTGGTATTCAAGAATCCCTCCGATCCTAACGTTAATTATATAAAGCGATTGATTGCCCTACCGGGAGAAGAAGTCCGGATTATTGACGGGGATATCTACATCAATGGGAAAATCAAGCGAAAACCCCCCAAAGTGCAGAACGAGCTGTGGATGACAGTTTATGACAACGATTACCAGCCAATCGATCCGCTAATTCCGGCTTTCAATGGCCGACACCAATGGAAACAGCCCTTCGTATGCACTGCTTCTTCGCTCTGGCAGGTTGACGAACATAAACCCACTTTATTCCTTCTCGATAGTCCCCCGAACAAGATCAATACCCTTGTTTATGATACTTCGAGGGGAAATGATTTCAAAACGACATATGCCTATAATGATATTTCACGCAACGAGAATATGCCTTTTTGCAGCGACCTCATGGTACGCTTTTATTGCGTTGCAGGCTCCCCGCGCGGACGCGCAGGGGTAACTCTCGGAAAATATCAAACCAATTACAGTGGATGGGTTGATTTCAATGGCGAAATGGTAATCACGAGAAACGATGAGCAGGAGCCTTTGACAAGC
>JARRRJ010000026.1:0-9468 GCA_037380865.1 Sedimentisphaerales bacterium | reverse complement strand
TGAGTTCTAAGTTCGTGATTTGCAGGTGCAGGACCGTAGGAATATCCTTCAAGTCGAATTTCTGCGAGCCAGCGATTATGTTCCATTTTAGCGAGAATTTCTTTTTCGTTGTCTGTGATTGGTAATTGTATCGTTTTATTTGGTAAAAATATGCTGTTTTTACTTTCACTAAAGAAATTACCCTTCGTTGAAGGTACAGGTTCATAACCAAGAGCGTTTAACTTGATAATAATATGATGAGCCGCTTGTATGTTAGAATCTTGCAGACGAAAGCTCAGATTATCCCATCCTGCTTTTTCAATGCTGATCGGAATTCCAAATTTATTTTCATAAAATGCGGCTAATACTTTTGCCATGATCTCATAACAGGAATTATTCTTTTCATCAATGTGAAAGATATCGGGAACGGCCATAAATCCTTTTAATTGTCTGGCCCAGTCCGTATTAGAATTTTCTGTTTCTAACAAGTGATATAATCCTTCTGACTCTGAAAGCTCAACAAAGATGTCAATATCATCGCTGGTCTGGCCTAATAATTGTTTTTGTTTATGCAGGAGAGGGACTAAACTTAATGCTTTCTTGAGATTATAATAATCATCTTCATAACAGATAAAAATACTCGATAAGTTTTCTTTATCTTCCAGAGCAGTAAGTATTTTTTCCTGGACATCTGAAGCGGGAAACTCTCCTTCGATGAGGTTTATATCACATATTTGGTCAAACGCAGGAAAGCGATTTTTGAAGCTTATAAAAGCCTCGGCAGCTTTGGTATCTATTATTGTTATAAGTGTCTTTAAATCTTCTTTATTTACTGCATTTGGGAAATGCCCGATTTTAGCCGCTTGCAGGGCAATCGCCTGACCCATATTCCCAAAACCAGCTATAACTGTATGCATGCGCCGAGTGGCTCCGATAGTCACTGGCATGTTTTTAACCATGTCTATTGTAAATAAGTCCTTAGCAGCCACTTCGTACATGTTGACTACTACCAGGTTAAAATTGTCCCTAATAGATTTAAGAACCTGCTTGTTTCTCATGAGCGGGCAAAAATCAGGATCCTGCATATGTAAAATTACGTTAAGAGGTCTTGAGCGACTTCTATGTTTAATTAAGTTTGTCGCATGAATTAAAATATTGACATTTGTAGTGTCTGAGCCTGTAGCTATAACCAGGCAGGAAGTACTTGACAGGTTTGCTTTGTTTAAGATTTCTGAGTCGGTGGCATTACCGGATATGGTCCAGATATTGGAAAGCTTTTGAATTGGAAGATATTCATTATCTTCGTCAATATCAATAACGACTACTTTCCGGCCGTCTTTTTGGAAATGACGTGCGAGATTATTGCCCTTTCTTCCTAAACCGCATATTACAACATGGTTTTTGAGAGAAGAAAGTCGTAGGTCTTTGAATCGCTTCCCCAGCAATGCTGTAAATGCAGCTATAGCTGCCATTACAGTCGTCAGCGGGGCAATAAATCGCATAACATTAAGAAATGGAGATATCTTCGGTTCATTAATCTCACCCTCAACCACAAACAGACGTAGAGATTTATAAAATAAATCAGACTGATTGGCTTTAATTCCGTTAATATCATAATGATGGCGGAAAGCTAAATAACTCAGGGCATAGACAATAATAAAAATCAACAAGGGTAGCATATTTTTGATCAGTTCAACCAAAATATGGAGTTTATGCGATTTAGAACTCATTTGTTTAAATCCCTAACTTAATTATAACTATCAGGTTACAGTTTTTAATTAAAATTCCAGCAAGTTTTTACTAACTTGAAATATTAAGAGAACTTTTCTGAGCGGATTTGTCAATAAAAATAGACAATCTCTGGTTTTCATTCAGTTCTTTTGATCGACTTACTCATACTTTTCAAGTTGATTTTTTCGATTATTTTGAGATGATTATAAATAAGGCGTAAAAATTTGGCTATGTGCAGTAAGTTGATTTCTGTGCTGGAAAAAATACGATTTTTTGTCTTGACAATGGGTAGGATTGTAATGTTTAAAATGAGCAAAGATGAAATAATAGGTATGTTTATTGGATTACTTTTTATAGTTATTCTAAGCAAATTGCTCAATCTTAACGCAAACCTCATAAAAATTAGCATTGTTTCAGTAGTCATTGTATTAATATGGAACCTCCTTTTATTGTATATTAGCTTCAAAAGAAAGCGGAAGAAACTTAAAATTACAAATTCTACTAGTGAATTAGAGTCTATATCAATTGAAGGTGTTAAGACTGACACTTCATCATCATCTGAACAATATCATTATTGGGCATTCATCAGCTATAGCAGCGAAGATGAAAAAAGGGCAAGATGGCTTCACCGAGCTATTGAAAAGTACGGTATTCCCGCCAAACTTGTAAATCATCCAATTCCTTCAGGGTTTCTTGCTCCCCGGCGTTTTTATCCGTTATTTCGTGATCGTGATGAGCTTCCGGCATCCTCTAATCTTGGAGATCAGATTGAAGAGGCATTAAGAGCTTCTCACTACCTAATAGTAATTTGTACTCCAGCAGCGGCTAAGTCAAAGTGGGTAAATAGGGAAGTCGAGTTCTTTGATGGATTGGACCGCAAAAACCGGATTTTAGCCTTTATTGCAGAAGGTGAACCAAATTCAGTGAATGATAAGGAATGTTTCCCTCCTTCTTTAAGAACATGTGAACCAATAGCTGCAGATGGACGGCCACACGGCGACGGTAAAAATAATGCTAAACTGAAATTGTTGGCGGGAATGCTTGGAGTTAGTTTTGATGCAATTAAACAGCGAGATGAACAACGTCGAATACATCACCTTGAATTAATGCTTGCAGGAGCATTGTTGTTGATATTTGGCATTAGTGCACTAGCATGGCTAGCAAATCTGCAACGACTTAAGGCCGTTAAAGCACGTCAAGAAGCAGAAGGATTGATCAAATATATGCTTTATGATCTTAGCGATAAATTAAAACCTATTGGAAAGATAGACCTGATGTACAATATATATCAGCTTACCGTAGATTATTATAAAAAACAAGACAGCACATCTATTGATGGATATTGGAATAACATTCAAGTGTTTAATGGTTTGGCTAAGATTGCAACACGTAAAGGTGATCTTCTAGCAAGTGACGAATATTACACAACTGCACTTTTAATTGCCTTTGCTCTAGAGCAAGAAATTGGATTTAATGATGATTTATCAGTTATAAAATGTGAGTTGCTGATTAATTATAGCGGTGTGCAAATACGTTTAGGAAATTTTACACAAAACCTTGAAAGTATAAAAGCAAGCAATGAATTACTTAACGATCTTTATCCTCGATATCCTGACAAAGAAATACTTTGGTATCTTAGAGCAATGCAATTCTACGAAATGGGAGAAGGAGAAATTCAATCTGGCAGTCCTCAAAATGCTGAAGCTCTTCTGCAATCAAGCTATGAAATCTATGAATATTTAACAAACACAAATAAAGAAGATTTAGAACTTCAATATGAATTTTCTAAGGTATGTTCGCGATATGGAGAATGTTTACTCTTAAATCGAAACATTGATTCGGCACGTGAACCCATTAATAAAGGATTTGAGATTGCAAATGAATTGGTTAGGAATAATCCTAAAGATCGAAATTTCAGCCGGCGATTAGCGGTGGCATTAGATGTTAATGGTCATTTAAAAGAATTAGAGGGAGATATAAACAGTGCTATTGGTCTATATAATGATAGCCTATCTATCTCAAAGATTCTCCGTCAATACGATCCCGAAAATTATGAATGGCGAATGGGAATGATGGTTGAAATTTTGCGATTAGCAGAATTATATGCAAATAATGGTCAAGTAGCAGAATCACGGAAAATGTTAAATAATGCCGACGATGAGTTAAAAACCATAAAAGAAAGTAACATGCAAAATGAAAATGTTGTAACTAGACTTGAACAAGTATTTCAACAAACTCGTGCTAAAATTATACAATAAATAATATAACTTATCCCAAAACCTCAATTGTTAGGTTAATGTGAGCCGATATATGGTTTATGGATATTATAAACAAACAATGGCAAAGGATTGCACAATTCATTCCAAAGCTCAAAGCACAGCCTGGAAAATCAGGCAGGCCACCGGAAAATCCGCGGGGTGTACTCAATGGCATTCTCTGGATTCTGCGAACCGGCGCACAATGGTCAGATTTGCCGGATCGGTATCCGCCGAGAAGCACCTGCCATGGATATTTCCAGCAGTGGAACAAATCTGGAGTATTTATAAAGATTCTGATTGCGCTAGCGCAGGACTTGAAAGACCGCGGCGGTATCGACTTGAGAGAAGGTTTTATCGACAGGACTTTTGCTCCTTCAAGAAAAGGCCGATGGTGTGGGCAAAACAAAAGGGGCAAAGGAACCAAAATTATGGGCCTTACAGACGCTTTCGGTATTCCTATCGCCGTTGACGCGACAAGTGCCAGTCCGTATGAAGTGACGCTTGTTGATGATACACTTGATAACTGTTTTCTGGAGAATGTGCACGAAAAGATCATAGGTGACAGAGCCTATGACAGCAATAAGATTGATAAGCATCTGGCTCAAGAGCGCGGTGTTGAACTGATAGCACCACACAAAAATAATCGAGTTAAATATGCTAGGCAGGATAGTCAAGTATTTAGAAGATTCAAAAAGCGATGGAAGGTTGAAGGCTGTTTGCCTGGCTTCAAAACTTTCGTCGCCTCGTTGTTCGTTATGAATCTCATCTTGTCAACTTCCTTGCTATGGTTCAGCTTGGCTGCATCGTTATCCTGCTTCGGAGAGTTTTGGGATGAGTTCTAGTCATTTTCTTAAAAGGATTTTGTGAAAAACGAAGTGTTTGAGATACATTTTCTATCTGCAATAAACTGCATGAATTTACGAGAAATTAAGATATAATATTAGTTAAAGGTTCATGTAAAACTAAACTGAAAATCCTTCATAAATAACATTCGATATTTGGATATAGATATTTCTTAGAAATCTTCAGGGAACAGAATGATATATCACCTTTTATGGAATTTACGAATTGGAGAAAGATTAGGATTCTATGCCTATCAAAACGTAAGTTTTAGATGCGTCATGGCTGTTTTAACAAGCATGGCAATTGCATTTGTATTAGGTCCTCGGACTATCCGCTGGTTAAAATCAAAAAATATTAATGATCGGCCAGAATCACATCATGCACGCATAAACGAAATGAATAAGGACAAGAGCGGAATTCCCACAATGGGCGGCATGATTATAATCACAGCGGTATTAAGCGGGACGATTTTATGGGCAAAACTCACAAATCCTTTCGTTCAAAAAGCTGTTTTTGTCATAGTATGGTTTGGTGTTTTAGGAGGTATGGATGATTATCTTAAATTGACACGAACAAAAGACTCTAAGAGCAGAGATGGTTTGAAAGCATGGGAAAAACTGATTTTTCAGTTTGGAGGGGCTGCTCTGATTGCCTTATTTCTATTTTATGATTTTTCCAACATCGAAGACGGCAAGCGGTTCTGGCTACCTTTTTATAAGTACAGCTTACCACTTACAAATTGGGCATTTATCATAATAGCAATTCTTTATATTTCTGCTACAAGCAATGCGGTTAACCTTACTGACGGTATGGACGGACTGGCTACAGGTTGTCTTGGTATCATAAGCGTCGTACTGATCGTACTTTGCTATATTGCATCTGAAAAAATGGTTTCTTTCGATCAAACGACCTGGGCGAGTTACTTGCTTATACCTCACATTCCTAATGCTGGTGAATTGAGTATATTCTATTCTTCCATGTCAGGGGCATTACTGGGATTTTTATGGTTCAATTGTTATCGAGCCATGGTTTTTATGGGTGATACCGGTTCGCTGCCTCTTGGCGCAGCTATAGGTTATGGAGCACTTGTTACAAAAAATGAAATTCTATTGTTAATTGTTGGCGGAGTATTCATGGTAGAATTAGCAAGCGTAGTTCTGCAGGTGGGATATTTTAAATATTCCGGCGGTAAGCGCCTCTTTAAAATCAGTCCAATACATCATCATTTTCAAGCTTCTGATTGTCCGGAACCGCAGATTGTTGTAAGATTTTGGATATTGGCTGTTGCTTTTGCGGTATTAGGCTTAGCAACATTGAAAATTCGTTAAGGATTAATTTTATAGAAATATTTTAGAGACATCCCAATTACACACAGTCGGAGACTGGCAATTGTTCTATAGCATGTCATAAAACCGGCTCAACATTTGTATATATTTTATTTGTCAAGGTCGGTGAAGAATGTTCTAATAGCTTTTGTGTCACAGCTCTCGATATACCATTACGGGCTAGAATTAAATTAAATGTTCTACATAAATCATGAAATTTCAAATCACCCAAACCAGCCTTTGTTCGGATTTTATCCCATTTTTTCCGGCTGAAATTATCAGTAAAGATTTTCCCTTGGCCAATATCTAAACTGGAGACATATTTATTAAGCTCTTCCATTATCAATGTTGGAATAGGTCGAGATCCCATGCTCTTTCTGATTTTTTTGCTGATTGTTGTAATATTACTGTTTTCAGAATCAATATCGAGGTTTTGCTGTCTCTGCTTGTTTCTCTGATTTTCTTCATTTATTCGATTATTTGCTCTTTTATATAAGGCACTTTTCGAGGCAAAAATGTTGATACGAAAAGTACCGAAAAAACTTTTTTCATTTTTTATAATAATCTACGTTTTCAGCTTGGAAATTAGGATTCTGACAAAAAAATAAGTATTTACCACAATAGACAAATCTAATTTTATGTGTATAAAGGCTTGCTATCATGTTGAAAAGAAAATAGTGATTTATTTTTTAGGAGATTTAGAATGAAAGCTGGGATATTAAAAATATTATGCATTTTCATAACAATGTCTATCGTTGGTTGCTCTGCACCGAGTAGTTTTGTTAGGACCTCTGCGGGATGGAAAACCATTGAATTCAATGAAAACATAGGCGACTTTGATACCGCCTGGCAAAAGTGCGTTGATACAATTGCAAGAGATTATGACATTGAAATGATGGATAAGAACAGCGGATATTTGCGTACGTCCTGGATTTATGGAATCAGTGGCGGTATTTACAATCGTTATCGAGGAAGAATTACCGTCAAATTCTCAGAACTAACGGAACCAACGACCGTTGATGTTAAGACAGAAGCCCAATGGCTTTCGAATGAATCCACCGGTTATTGGACACCTGGCTTTGACAGGACTTTCCAGAGAGATGTTTATACTGCTCTCTCCGGTCGATTGGGCAGAACAGTTGCACCCGATTAACTGGAATACGTTGCGTATAGCACAAAATCAGAATCTACAACTCAAGGGTTGTAAGTATCTACTTACAGCCCTTTTTTGCTACTTAATAAAATATTGACGTTTCCGGTTTCAAAAAATTGTTTTGTCCGATATAAAGATTAATTCTCAAGCCCCTGTGTTATATTTCACTTTTTCCTCTCCCTCCGCGTTCGCAAAAACTTTTTTGACGCTATGCTCCTTGGTATTTTTTTAAGTAAGTGTTTGCCACTAGAGAAAGTAACAAGAGCTGACTGAACTTCAGAATGATAATCGCGTATATTTAGCTAAATGCCTTTGTCAACTCTGAAGTGCCTCGTGTCTAAGGTTCTTTTGAGACGAACGGACTGGCATTATTCATTAAGCTTTGTGTATAGAAGATTAGAAAAGGAGCATGAAAGACATTATGAGAGTAGTTATCGGTATAATTATCGGTGGGGCTATTGGCTTTTCATTAGGCTATTTTGGAAAATGTACGTCAGGTACATGCCCTCTGACAAGCAATCCATTTACAAGTACTATTATTGGGGCATTATTCGGAGCAATGATTGCAGCCGGAAAATAGACACTTAATTATCCGAAGTGCATTGCGATGTCAAAGTGAAGACATCAAAAATGCTGAAAGAACACATTTTTTTACTATTACAGGCAATTTACCTACACATTTCAAGCAAAATGCCTGTTCCTGGAGATTGTTTCATATTCCGATGAATCATATGACGAAAGAATTTAGTCTGTTTTCAGGAGTAATGATTATGGCAAAGATAGATTATTTCAATAGAACATTATCCTGCTGCTCATTTATTCACGGGGGACAACCTACGGGGATAAGGCTCGATAAAGTTCAGGATACCAGGCGCATATTGAGATCAGGAAAATACAATTTCGCTGAACGCCTAAGTATTGGATTGGATAGACTTCTTGAAGACCTTCTCGAGCAAAATCCTTAGAATTAGTCTGATTTTATAGAGTTGAAAGAAAGTCAATAATTTTTCTCAGAACATATTCTTCCTTGTCCAGTAGAGATTAATAGAGCTATATAGAACAAATAAAATGATATGAAGCCCCTGTAGCGTGGTTATCAAATCCCTCTCTCCTCCGCACACAGGGGCGTCTTATAAACATTTACCTACAACGTATTTGACTCTTTAAAAACACATAGTTAGTGGAATTCGTTCGGGAGTGTTTATTGCTCTACATTTTTAGTTTCAGGCACTTTTATTAGAGATTCAGGATAGTTGATTTCGTTTTCCTCGTTTTGAGCCTCTGTAGTTTCTATTTTTTCCAGAATAACGAGCAATATTGTTGCAGCTTCGGCGTTCACCAAATCCAGACTGGCATTCTTCAACGGCACAGCCGCCATGTCGAGCTGGCCGAGACCAAGCAATTGATAACCTAATAACAACTGCAAATCAGCATCGAATTTGTAAATCTCAGCTTTTTCAGTGAGCATATCTAACTGTTCAAGAAGAACCTCATCTTTCTGATACAATCCCCGAGGATAGAACACACCTTCTTTGTCAGGGGTAATTTTCACTAACACCGCTCTGAGAACTTCTGCGGCTTCAGTATATCGCTGAGCGGCGAAAAGTGCCTGGCTATAAGCAAAAGGAAGTACCATATCATCAGGAGCAAGCTTCATGGCTTCTGCAAAATTATCAATTGCTAAATCGTAATTACCTTCTTCGAAAGCCTTTACTGCTTCCTCGAAATAAATATCCGCCAGGGTCACGCTCTCTGGTTCTTCGACAGGCTGCTGATATACATCGTCATAATACTGGGATTCCAGCGTGCTGCCAGGCTGATATGATACAGGATTATCGTCATAATAATAGTTGTATGTATAGTAATTGTACGAACTGTCGATAACCTCATGGGCAATAGGATAATAACCGCACCAATAATATGGATGATACCCATACCAGTAATAGCGGGTGAATCTGTAGTTGACAGGCCAGTAGCCGCTGAGGCTAACGAACACATATTTGCGATGGAAATAAGGGTAAAAATTCCTGAATGTGTGCCATGGACCTCGATTGTAGTATATAGTGAACCTGTAGCTTGGCGTGATGGTCCTAGTGCGTATCCGGTTTGTATAATCCACATAACTATATTCACGGCGATAAGGATCTGTTTTGCGTGGAAGATCCCAATATCCCGGGTC
>JARRRJ010000025.1:0-14704 GCA_037380865.1 Sedimentisphaerales bacterium | reverse complement strand
TGGCAACTGAATCATATGAGGAATGTCGTAGATGCAATGACTGGTGAAGTGCTATTTGCCAATAACCTTCCACAACAAGAGAAGAACTGAAGGTGTCGGGTACAATTTTTATGAGTGACATTGATAATGGATTTGACTCGGGATGGCCCTGATACTTAATTCAGAATATATACAATAAAGTAGTTAAAAGTGATCCCTGGGGGACACCTTAGGCGCTAAAGGTAAAAGTGCCGAAAGTTTTATTTGAACGCCTCCGGTGTCTGTTTTTTAACTTTTTACTTTCCCCGCTGCGGCAACGACCTGCGCCAACTCCCACGCTGCCGCGATAGCCTGCTACCAGCAGGTAATCACATCCTTTCCCGATGCAGGCCAGGTTCCTTACGCTCTCAGCCGCATGGCAATCGAATACAGCAAACTTGACGATGAATACAATGCTGATTTAGCCATCGAGAGTCTGAAAAACGATTACGGCGATTTCCCCAAGAAAGCGGAGAATTTCTGGAAGCTTGGCCAGTTCTACCGGTTAGACAAGAACATGTACGATAAAGCGGCCCAGCTTTACGGATATGCGGCGGATAAGTGCACGAAGGACGATGACGAAACGATGTTCTGCCGGATCGAGCTGGTAAAATACTACATCCGCACAGGCGACCTTGCAAAAGGTGACGAGCAGTACAATAAACTAGTCACAGAATTCGCGTAAAACCAATGTATTCCTTTTTTTGATTCGTAATTACAATTTATGCTGCGGTTTTATTTGCGGCGGCGCAGGAATAATGTGCCAAAGCCGAGCAGGGCGATAGTTATCGGTTCCGGGACGATCGAAATGGATAAAGAGCCTGCGGGTGTGGAATATTCGGGGTCCAGGAATAACAATACCTGTGCTGTGTCACCTAGGAGGCCTCCGGAAAAATCGAACGAGAATTGCTCCCCGGCTGCGAGAGGGGGGACTCCTTCGAAAGTCATCGCGGCAGTTAACTCGTAGCCTGTTCCCCATCCGGATTCCGTGTAAGGATTCGCTGAGCTGAAGTTGCCTGCGTTATCGAAGATAGAAGGATTGCTCAGCGTACCTGGGCTTCCTTCGGGAACAATCAGGTAGCCTAACCAGCTCGAATCATCTTCACTTACGATGGTTATGGAAGTCGAATAACCTGCTACAAGCTCATAGGTGTTGGTGGGTGTGCCGTCAATCTCGAGGTAAATTGCGCCGGCTGACGATGCCAATCCAAGAACGAGCATCAAAGCCAATACTCTTTTCATCATCTTCACTCCTGTCTTCTTTAATACATGCATTCGCGGGCAAGCTCGTGCTTCCGTTCTCCGTAGTGCCTTTGGCATCCCTTCGGGACTACGAAGGATAAATCGCAGCGTAGCTGCTGCACAGAGCAGGAATGCCCGCGGTAGGTTTTACGGACAATCAGGAACAGGTGCGTTCGCCTGGTTCCAGTTGGCTATAAGGATATCCAGGTCGTTCGTTGAGACCCTGAAATTCTGCTTTCCCTGCGGCAGATGGTCGAAGTCTGCACAAATCTGATTGCCTGTCAACTGGCTCAAAGGTTTATTAAATGCCGCGACGAGTATGTCCAGGTCGTTCGTCGAGACCCAGAAATTCTGCTTTCCCTGCGCCGCGCCGTCTGCATCGCCGTGACATTGTCTCGGATTAATGGTGGACATCCAGCATGCGGGTCGTCCTACCGCCACCCATTCCTCGGGATGCGTGCCTGTATATGTGTCACCTATTGTGACAGGCACGTCAGTTGCGCCGGTCAAATCGACGATGGCTTCGTTCGCGTCTTCGAGTACGACGTTGCCGCGAATCTCGTTTGTCGTTACGCTCAGGAGGCATGATTCACTGCACGTGACAGTGCAAAGCCTTCCTTCGAGCGGCGGCGCCGCTGTCTCATACAATGACCCCATCTCAATTGTGACGCCGTTAGTATCGATGCCGCCCAGTGCGCCCGGGTCATTGGCGTCTGCGACAGGCGTATAGTTGGGATCCGCCCATGTTTCCACTTCACCTGTGTCCAGAACATTTATATACCGGCTGAAATTGGCGGGGAAAATTCCGTAGCTGGAATTCTCATCTCCAATTGCAAAATCGCTCACGGCAGTAATTTCTCCGGTATTAACTTTAATGTCCAGTGCAAAAGCTCTGGCTAATTCAGTACCTGAATAATCGATAGCGACTACTCCTCCGCCCAAGTCTGTTGCAGTAATTGCGATGTCAGCCCATAGAGGAGCAGCAAGCATAATCACTACAATAGCACAGAACACCTTTTTCATAACGTGTCTCCTTCCATTTTCTTCTCATCGTATAAAATGCAAAATATCTAAACTGCTTTGATTTATTACATATAATAGCAATTTTTTCAAAATAATTCAAGAATATTTTCGGAAAACGACGTAACTTTGGCCAAATTCGACACTTCCTCATAATCAGTCGATTTGCTGAAATCAAAGTAGGCACAGGACCGTGAAGTGCACTTTTTTACAGAATTAGCTTGCATTATTGTGCTATAAGGCTAAGATTGCGTTTGTTCTGGAAATTTTACGAGATAATATATAGTAAATTTAGGAAAGGAACTTGTTATGAGAAGCATTGAAAAAACCTTCATTTGTGCTGTCTTAGTAATTTTCACCTGTTTTTTCTATTGCGGGATCACTTATTCACAGGATTCATCGACGTCGCAGACGCTTATCAGCCGACTGCCTGACGATGTGCTGGTTTTTGCCTCGACGAGCGGCGGTGACGCACTGAAGCCTGAGTTTGAAAAAACAATACTGGGGCGCGTTTGGAATGATCCGTCAGTTAAGACGTTTATCCAGTCAATCCAGCAGAATCTATTACAGAAAGTGCAACAGGAATCGGGAAGCGCCGATGCAGCGACAATTTTCACAATGGTCAAAAATATCGCGGGTTTAGTTGCTTCAAGGCCGATTATTATCGGATCGGCGCAGAAGAATACTCAGGACGGTCCTCCTGTGTATGGTTTTGCTTTCATGGACGCCGGGCCGCGAAAAGAGCAAATTGCAGCCATTTTGAGCAGCCTGGAAGCCAAGGTCGGCGAAGGTGAAATTGTCGATGTAAATGTAGGTTCCTATAAGTTCCACGGCCCTAAAGATGCCAGAGATGTCCCGGCTTACTGGGGATGGATCGGCAATTATCTCGTTTTCGCTTTAAACGATGGCGAAGGTCAGGCAATCAAGTATATACAGACGGGCGCACCCAGCCGAACCCAGTCTTATATCGAGAGAACCTCGGGAGGAAATGACCTCTTCGCGATTTATATAAATGTTGAGAAGGGTCTTAACACGATAAAAGCCATCGCGGCGATGGAGGGCGGGCAGGCTGATTTTGCAAAAGTCGAAACTTTTATGGCACAGGTTGGAGTAGCTAAAATAAAAACCATAACGAGCCGAACCGGTTTCGAGGGAACGGGAATCGTTGTTGACGAGCTTGTCGAGATACCGCAGCCGCGAACAGGCCTGTTTGCCAACTTAAGGCCTATAAATCTCGATATGATTGATATGGCCAGTGCCAACGCCGTGAGCGTTTCCGTCGTAAATATCGATATAGCAGGTATTTATGATACGTTATTTGCCGCAATCAAGAGTGTAGCCGGCAGTGATTTTGATGAAGTCGAGCAGGGAATCGCAGAACTCGAAAAGCAAACAGGTGTAAAGATTCGCCAGGGATTGCTCGAAAGTCTTAACGGCCAGATGGCAGTCTACGCTTTGCCTGGAGGTGTTTCGCTGCAGTCGATTCAGGGCGGTTTTGTTGTGATCGCCGGCTTGAATAATGCCCAGTTATTCCAGGATTCCATAGCCGCTATTGGTAAGTTCGCCTCTGAGAATGCCAACGGCATGGTACAGGTCAGCTCACAGGTCCAGAATGGAAGAACGCTGAACACATTTGCGATAGTCCCCCTTGCCGTTGCGCAGATGATGCCCACATGGACGATAGTCGGTGACAACGTAGTGATTGGCTCAAATCCTGCAATATGCAGCGCGGCTGTCGAGCAGATTACCTCAAACGCACCGTCGATACGAAGCACCGAAAGCTTCAGAAATGCAACTGCGAACATGCCTTCAGGACTGATCAGTTTTCAGTATACCGACTCGAAGGTACAGCTCACGCAAACTATGGCGGCTATGCAGCAGGTATGGCCAATGCTCGCTATGATGACGGCACAGCAGGGAGTTACATTGCCTGTCGTACTGCCGAATTTGACGGATATTATCAAGGACGTCAGCCCGTCGGTGCAGTATTCGTGGTTTGACCAGAAAGGCTTGCGGTCGAAATATAAAGGTTCGGGAATCGAGCCCGGCATAGGAGCGGTTGCAGGCGCAGCGGTAGGGCTCGGGGTATTGATGCCCGCGCTGACAAGAGTTCGCCAGACTGCGTTTCGAATGGTGACGGCGACCAACATGTCAGCGATTGGAAAAGCCATGTTAATATATGCTAACGATTATGATGACAAGTTTCCGCCGAATCTTCAGGTGCTCGCAAAATTGTACGATCTTGATGCAAGAGTCTTCGAGTCGAAACGGAAACCCGCGGGCTTTACAGGACCGACGTACATATATATCGCAGGCCAGACTACTTCAGACCCCCCGGGAGATATTCTGGTTTATGAAAATCCCGCTTATTTGACAGACGGCATTAATGTGCTTTTCCTGGATTCTCATGTGCAGGTGATGTCTAAAGCAAGCTTTCTTGAAGCGCTGAAGGCAACATACCAGCGTCTCAACAGGCCTATGCCTGAAGTTAAGTTCAAGAATTAGTTTCAAATAGAGAAACGATTCTTAACAACACCGGCTTTTCATTGTTTTTGCGGGGAATGCCGATATAATTTGCGGCAGGGCGTGCTCTGCACGCTATTTCCTGTGTTTTAAATGAGTGTTGGGCACGACCCACCCTATGAGAGATTATAGTTTAATTAATTGGGAAAATTTGTATGACAAAGAAAGAAAGTGGAGAAAAAGTAGTACTGGCTTACAGCGGCGGGCTGGATACGAGCGTTATATTACCCTGGTTGAAGGAAACCTATGGTTATGACGTAATAGCATTCGCTGCGGAGTTGGGCCAGGGTGACGAATTGTCAGGCATAAAACGCAAGGCGCTCGCGAGCGGTGCGATTAAATGTGTCGTAAAGGATTTGCGCAAAGAATTCGTAGAAGATTATATCTGGCCCATGCTCAAGGCCGGCGCCGTGGAAAGACCCGAATTTCAAACTGACGTCGCGCGAAGCGGCTGTGGAATATGCAGAGAAGCACAATATCCCAATCGAACAGAGCAAAAATAAAATTTACTCGCGCGACCGCAACTTGTGGCATATCAGTCACGAAGGCGCCGACCTCGAAGATCCGGCAAATGAGCCGAAAGACGATTTGTTCGTGATTTCCAATCCTGTATCGAAAACTCCGAACAAACCAGATTACGTGAGTATAGATTTCGAGCAGGGAATTCCAGTCAAACTTAACGGCAAAAAAATCGGCGGTGTAACACTGATCGAAGAATTGAACAAAATTGGCGGGAAACATGGCGTCGGACAGGTTGACCTTGTCGAGAACCGGCTTGTCGGCATAAAATCACGAGGCGTTTACGAAACTCCCGGCGGAGCGATTCTCATGTTTGCGCACGCCGCTCTGGAGAGCCTTACACTCGACAGAGACACAGCACATTATAAGCAGCAGGTCGCATTGAAATACGCCGAGCTGGTCTATAACGGCTTATGGTTCACGCAACTGCGCGAGGCTCTCGATGCTTTCGTAAATGCGACACAGCGAAACGTAACGGGCCAGGTAAAAGTTAAATTATCCAAGGGAAAATGCAGCCTGGCAGGTATGACAAGCCCATACAGTCTATACAGAACCGATTTAGCCAGTTTCGTAATGGGAGCCGAATACGACCCAACAGACGCAACAGGCTTCATCCGTCTGTTCGGCCTGCAGGCAAAAGTCGCGGGAATCGTTAATAAACAGAAGAACAAAGAAAAAAGATAGAACTTAACCGAGAAAAGCAATAGCTGATATATAAAGAATCAATTCTGATACTGTTTTGGTATGATGTCTTTTCAGCATGATTGAACATAAACATACAACAATTAGGATTATTCGTAATGTAATATCCTGTATTTTTTATATTATCGCTCTATCTGTTGTTTTAGTTCTGTATGGTATTGTCGAAGATAAATTTAGAGGGCATTCTCCGCCATTGAATGATCCAGCCTATTGGATAGAACAATTCCAGAATAATGTTCATAGTTTCATATTTTATATTACTTGCCAGTTTATAGCAGCGTCTTTAATCATTAGGGACCTTTCACTTAAAAAGTTGTTTGTTCTGACTTTTATCGGCATAGTTATTAGTCATTGGTTAGAGCCTGTACTGCCTGACACTGAATTTCTCTTTTTAATTATTTTTATAGTAATCTTACTTTCTTATGTTGCTCCTACTCTGATACTTTTCCTTATCAACGTCAAAAAAACGCCTTCTTCTGAATCCGAAGCTCAAATGCAGGAACAGGCAATAGATGATATTAAAAACAAATATACTAAGTACTGGTATGTTTTAGATATTTTTCTGATTGCTTTTATTCTGTTTTGGGGTGCTCTTTCGGACCCGTTCGGATTGATTAGCTACTTATATGGATTAAAAAATGATTATATGTTTATGGAGCTTGCTTTTGGACAGTACTTCCTTACAGTACCGGCTATTCTATGCATATTGGTTTTAATCATACGGATGATTGTTAGCTGGCCCAAATACATTTCCGGTAAAGGCAAACTTTTCTCGCTTATAATACTTGTAAATATATGCCTTTTTGCCTATCTGACGTTTCCATTTTTACCGATTGCGCCTTCTCCAGGAAGAATGTATATTGCAGGTTTCGAGGGATATGTGAAAAAGAATGCGGATATTGATGCAATCAGGATGTGGCTTAATTCACTTAATCGGGAAGATTTTCGTGAATATGAAAGAAGAACGAAAGAAAGGTATAAAGCGCTTGAAAAACAAGATAGACCTGCAGCTGTTTCCAATTTGAAACCAAGATCAGCTGTTTTATCGTGGGATGGGAATTACAAGCCAAAAGTTGGTCTTAGCTGGGGAAGCGGCGTTGTCGGTCCGTGGGGATTTGTTGTTCGCAGCGAAGATGCGCCGACGCCCGCATCCGAACTTTCCTACAGTGGTGAATATAGACATGAAATTCAAGATGGAGTATATGCATGGCGCAGACACAATTAATTTGTATTCCTATATTGAATTTGAAATAAGTAACAAAATTTGTTATTCTCCGCAGGGTGCCTTACGGCATGGATACTTTCGCGGGTATGACAAACCCATCAGGAATTACTGTGTGAATAGTACAAAGGATTGACGTGGCGATACAGGATTGGATTTGGTTACCGTTTGTTTTTGCGTGGGGATGTTGTATTGGGAGCTTCCTGAATGTTGTGATTTATCGCCTGCCGCGTGATAAATCGATTGTGAGCCCGCCTTCAGCGTGTCCGAAGTGCGGCAAACACATACGCTGGTATGACAATATTCCCTTGATTTCATGGCTTTTGCTGGGCAGAAAGTGCAGGTATTGCAAAGCTCCGATATCGGCGCGGTATTTTGTGATCGAGCTGCTTACAGGACTGCTTTTCCTTGGTCTTTTCTTATTGTATTTCAACACAAATTTTGACGGTTCGATACCGCCTATATCTCAGGGCGGCTGGTTGATTTATCTTTTGCATATAATCTTGTTTTCGTCGTTTATAGCCGCTTCTGCGATAGACCTCGAACTTTGGATTATTCCCCTGTCTATATGCTGGTTTGTAACTGCGGCGGGATTTGTTTTTTCGACGATTGGGCCGTTTGTTATTGCTCCCGAGAGAATTCGGGTGTATTCGATCCTGCCTGTCGCGGAACAAACTTCCGGAGCGTTGACTATCGGCGCCGCAATCGGTCTTGGCATATCGCTAATATTGCTCGTAACAGGTCTGATTAAGAGAAGCTATGAGACTGATGAAAAACAACAGAAGAACCAGCCAGTTAACGCACAAGAGGAAGCAGAAAGAGACGTACCGCACATGCCTGAAGTAATGGGAGACGAGAATTTCAATCACAGGCTCGAATCGCTTCGCGAAATAGTTTTTCTTGCACCGATTATCGCGTTTGCAATCGGAGCACTCTGGCTGACAAGAAACTCTGCTCCCGTTGACGCCTGGCTGCAGAAAGTTTTAAAAATCCCGTCTGTTGCCGGATTTTTAGGCAGCGTATGGGGCTATTTTGTAGGATGCGGCGTCGTCTGGGGTATCAGAATTTTCGGCACGCTTGCTTTCGGAAAAGAAGCTATGGGTCTGGGCGATGTTCACCTGATGGGAGCGGCAGGAGCGGTCGTCGGGCCGTTTCCAGTTATCGTTGCGTTTTTCATTGCGCCGTTTTTCGGCCTGGGCTGGGTTGCTATCCAAATGTTTTTTAAGAAAATTCGACAAATTCCTTACGGTCCGTTCTTGTCAATTGGGATTCTTGTTGTTATTATTCTACATGACTATATTATAGAACGCTTATACGCGCTGTATTTTTATACAAAGGAATTTTAAGTTTGAAATTCAAAAGTTAAGGAGAATTCAAATGCGGCTTGCCACCAGAAAAACCACTGCTGTACTAATCACTTTATTCTCATTTTCACTCTTGTCCGGCTGCACAGACTGGAAGGCTGAGTATAACAATCTGTATGTGAAAAACCAGAACCTCGAAGGCCGGCTCGAAGCTGCAGAGCAGAAAAATAAGGAATACTTCAATCGTATTTCCGAGGATTCGCAGACAATAAAAGATCTTCAAAACCAGGTTGAGGTCAGTAAAAAAACTCCAGGTCAGGTAACCGGTTTTGAAGATTTTGAAGTTGCTTTGAATGCATCTGAGGGCACAATTACAGTTACGCTTCCCAACTCAATTCTTTTCGATTCGGGACAGGCGGGTCTGAAGAAAACTTCGAGCACTGAGCTTGACAGTATTTATTCTGTGCTCAGGTCGAAATACGCAAACAGGCAGATAGATGTGGTAGGCCATACAGATTCGGACCCGATCCAGAAATCGGACTGGAAGGACAACTGGGAGCTTTCAGCAGAGAGGGCGCTCACTGTAACGAGATACCTGATCAACAAGGGTTTGCCGGAGAAGCAGATTCGAGCAATAGGCTGCGGCGAAAGCAGGCCTGTCGTTCCGAATACCTCTGCTGCAAACAAACAGAAAAACCGAAGAGTCGAAATCGTTGTGCATATGAGATGAGAAGAAGCTGTAAAGTGAACTAAAGTGAGCTAAAGTACTTAAAGTGAACCAAAATTACTCAAACTGACCGACTCACAGTGTCATACCTGCGCAGGCAGGTATCCAGTTGGGTATCGCTGCAATGGATTCCTGCCTTCGCAGGACTGACGCGTCGTGTCTAAGTTACTATAAATTCAATAGTTGTATCATCAATATCAAAAATATTGGTCAGTTTGAGTTATATTAAAAAAGCCGCCGAAGGCGTTCAAATTCAACTTTAGTCACTTTTTCACTTTTTCGTTATACGTCTTGATTTTTATTTTCCCCTGGGTATCAATCGAAATAGTTATCGCTCCATCTCTCGATGTATAAAACAATTGCTTCGAATCCTGTATTGCCGGTGTTTTGTCGGTGCTGCATATCAATATATCTGCGTCAAGACTATCGAGAAAATTTTTCTCGAGTGTATTCGTCGAGCCATGATGCGGAACTACGACAATATCCGCTCTTAAATCAGGATATAAATGCATAAGCTCTCTTTGTGCGAATTGCTCGATGTCGGAACACAGCAGGATTTTCTTTCCCGCAAATTCTATCATTGTCACAAGTGACTTATCATTGTCACTCATACCGTGACTCGGGTCTCGTGACTCGTGACTCGAATATTCGAGCGGCGCACCACGAGCGACGAGCGGCGAAAATTCAGGCCAGAGTATCTTTATATTTGCCTTATTAGCTGAAAAAGTTTGTTCACTAAGGCGCTCGATTTCGGTGCCCATTTGACTTAAACACTCGCTTAAAAAACTCGCGGTTCCCCACTCGTCTGTCCTGTTGAAAAAATCATCGTTGGCATAGACTGCGCCGACATTGCAATAGTTAACTATCTCGGGAATTCCGTTTATGTGGTCTATGTCGTTATGACTTATAATTACGGAGTTGACTGTGTTTATCCCTGAATAATCCATGAACGGCGTTACAATCCTGGAACCGATGTTGCTTCGGTACATCGAGCCTGCATCGAAAAGCAAATTATCACCACCGGGAAGCTGAAGAAAAATCGCCTGGCCGTGACCTGTGTCGAGACAAGTTAAAACGAGATTGTCATTATGAGTTCTCTGCCATTTAATCATTCCGGGAAAAAGAATTATCACAGGCACAGCCGCAATAACAAGCTTCCTTTTGAACGAAGATTGGCTGTAGTACGCTAAAATTGAAAGACCAATAAAACAATAATAGAAAAGCACAAGACCCGAAGGGATATGACCGATCAGAATTTGCGATATTCCCAAATGTGCGATAAGTTTCACAATTAGAATCAGCAGAGCTGAGAGTCTCGTCACCAAAAAACCCAAACCCAAACTCAATGTAGGCAAAATGAAAAACATTACCATCTTCAGGAATCCGAGTGTCAAAATTGCCGCGACTAAAGGAAATACCAGCACAGTCCACAGGCTTGCGAGAGGTGTAATCGTATGAAAATGATAAAGCAATATCCCTGCGCTCGCGATCCAGGCCGCCAAACCAACCGAAAACAATGTTACTGCTTTGCCGGCCAAAAATTTCAGCGAACTATATCCCGTATTTTCCTGGCTCGATTGTTTTTTTCTGGTTATGTCACCGATTTTTTCCCGCAAGACGTATTCGATTTTCTTTGTGAACAATATAATACCTAAAACAGACGCAAAGGATAATTGCCATCCGGCCTCGAAAAGCTGTGTCGGCCTTACGAGCAGCAGAATTATAGCGGCTAACGATAACGAGTTTATCGAATTCGCCTTTCGCCTGAAAAAGAACGACAGGCAAAACATCAGCGTAATGATCGCTGCACGAAGGGTTGGTGATCTCGCAGGTACAATCATCAGAAACGTCGCAATCGTAAGCATGCAGACGAGCGCACGTTTTTCCTTCATCAAGCCAGCTGCCTGGCAAATCCACCAGACTATGGCGATAAGGATTCCGATGTGCAGACCCGAAAGACTTATGAAGTGCAAAAGGCCTGTTTTTCGGAAAGCCTGATATGTGTCCCTGTCTATATCACCGCGGTAGCCCAGAAGCAACGCCTGCAGAAGTGCGCTGCTCGAAGCTTCTCGGGAGAGGTCGCCCTGCAAGGCTGTTTCAGCGAGTTCTCTTATTTTGGTCCTGATCAACGTAAAAGATTGGCTGGTAGATTTGTTGATAACCTTGATTGCCTGACGCGATTTTATCGAAGCGCCTATGTAAACATTGTTATTCGCAAGAAAATCTGCAGTATCGAACTGTCCCGGATTCGTCGGATGCTTGAAAACATCGAGCCAGCAATATGCCTGCACATAGTCACCCGGGGACAGGTCCAGGACAGGCTCATCAACGCTGGCGCGTATCGTTCCGGCTGCTTTCGTCCAGCCTGGATTGGCTTCCACTTCAGTGAGTTTCATGTAAAAGCTGCTTCCCGGGTCAGTGGGCATGAACTGCGCAAATTTCCAGTCGGGATACTTATTTACACGCGGCTGGGTCGTAACAAATCCACGAACGGTTGCCATGACAGGCTCATCGGAAACAAAGTTTCTAATATCGCCGGCTTTTGGAAGAGTGAAGCTCGTAAGCCTTATAGCACCGAGACAAAGAAAACATACAAGAGCCATATAAGCTGTAACATACCTGCTCGTGTCACCACCGCTCTTTAGAATGAATAAAACCACCGCAGTCAAAGCTGAAAAGAAAAGAACGAAAGACCATATAAAAATGGGTGAATTCAGATAGTGTTGAATCGCAATTCCCGAAACAAGTCCTACAGCGAGAAAAAGCAGGGGACTTGTTCCGAAGATATGTTCGTGTGTCGGGACTCCGGCCAGACGTTTGTCAATCTGATTCAATTTCCTCTTTATTTCGTCCATTTGAGCCTAAAGTTAACGCAGGAATCGGAAAATTTCCAGCTAATTTTATGGATTTAATAGATTGACGAGTGTTTTCATACATATTATAATTAGAATGTGCAAAGATGAGCATGAATAACTGACCAATCCATCTGTTAAACAAAACAGGACGGGAACGAAGATGGAGTTCGAGAGAGCCAGACATTTACTGCATCAGTTCAAGGGAGACACTTACGTTTACGGTTTTAAGACTCTCAGGAAAGTAGGTAAAGTCGCGGCGGCTTTTGGGAGGAGAGCAATACTGGTTCGAGGGACATTCAGAGGAAGCGGCGATGCAGTCGAGACAATAGAAAGGTCACTCTCCAAATCCCAAATTGAGCTGGTCTTTCAGGCAAAAGGTTCGCGTCCGAACACTCCGAAACAGGATGTATATCGTATTGCGGATGAAATAAAGCAGGCTTTGCCTGATATGGTAATCAGTTTTGGCGGCGGAAGTACCATCGACGCTGTAAAATCAGCGCTCATACTGAACGCTCTCGATGGTGAGATCGATGATTATTTCGGCACAGGCCTGATCACAAAAGCATCCATCTCAACGGGCAGGTCGCTTTTGCCTCATGTTGCCATACAAAGCATCGCAGGCTCTGCTTCTCACCTTACGAAATATGCAAATGTCACGGATCTCTCGACCGGGCAGAAGAAACTGATTGTCGATAGTGCGGTTGTACCCGGAAGGGCTTTCTTCGATTACGAGATGACATATAATGCGGATGCAAATCTTACAGCAGACGGAGCGATGGACGGACTTGCGCATGTGCTCGAGGTTCTCTATGGTTCTGTGGGAAAACCGTCTTATACTCTCGCTGCGCAAATCGCAGAGATATGCATACTGCTCATACTGAAATATTTGCCGGTGGCTATTGAGAATCCCAAATCTGCGCCTGCACGCGAAGCCTTGGGTCTGGCGACAGACTTGGGCGGGTATGCGATTATGGTAGGCGGTACAAACGGTGCTCACTTGAGTAGTTTCTCACTGGTGGACCTTCTCCCTCACGGTCGCGCCTGTGCCATCATGAATCCGTATTACACGGTCTTCTTCGCTCCGGCAATCGATAAGCCGATGCGCCTTGTCGGCGAAATTTACAGACGGGCCGGCCTGATACAGACAGCTTTGGATACACTTAATGGCAAGCAGTTGGGTCTCACTATAGCTGAAGCGATGATTGAATTCGCGACAAAAATTGGAATGCCCACGCGACTGGCGTCTATAGACGGCTTTAGCGATGAGCACATAGAACGGGCAATGAGAGCAGCGAAGGATCCGCAGTTAAAAATGAAGCTTCAAAACATGCCCGTTCCCCTCAGGACGGAAATGGTGGACGAGTATATGCGTCCGATTCTGCAGGCGGCCGCGACGGGAGACATGTCTGTAATTAAAAATGTCCCGATGTAATTTATTATGAAAAGGCCTGTAGGTGTAAATCGCTAACTTGTTGCGTAGCTGTGCAAACCCGGGAAAAGCCTTGATAGATTTACCCAGAGGAGCGTAATTAAGATTACGACTATTCCCGAAACCACCCAGAGGCTGTTTATTTTCGGATACTTTCTGCCGAACATGTAACGGAAATGGAGGTACCCGATGTAGAGAAGCCACGAAGCAAGTGACCAGAGTTCTTTCGGGTCCCAGCCCCAGTAGTCACCCCAGGCGAGCTTGCCCCAGATGCTCCCCAGAATGAGTCCCAGTGTAAGAAGCGGAAAGCCTGCACAGACGATCCTGTAAGAGGCTTCTTCGGGAGCAAGCAGGTTATTTTCCGTAGCATCGTTTTTGCCTGCGAGCTGGAGGGAAGCCTGGAAAGCAGCCTTTGCCATGAAAACATACGCCAGGACGTAAACGGCGACGTGAGGTGTGAAGAGCCAACTCTGTAAAGCAGGCGGCAGTCTCTGCGGCTGGGCGTTGAAAATAAATCCCGCGGGAAATAACACTACAAAACCCAGGAACATATCAGCAGCCAAACCTCCGACTTTCAAAAAGTGCCGACTGAAAACGGATATAGGGTAAATCATCCCGAGACACAGAAATACCTCGAACAGGTTCTGCATCGGAACGTGGCGAACGTGGTACCAGCGATAGCCAAAAGAAATAACTGCGAGTATAAAGCCGAATACGTAGAGCAGGTGTCCCGTCCTGGGTCTGCGAAGAAGAGTCAGAATCAGTGCGAGCAGGTAGGAAGCCATCGTAATATAAATCAATAAGCCCTGGATTGTGTATTTTATTGCCATTACGCGCCTCTTGAACCGAGTTTGCCAATCCAGAAATGCCAGCAGATTCCGAGACAGAGCAGGATATATCCCGTATAAACGAACGACAGGCCTGAATCCGAAGTAACTTTGAGTACAGTGTATTTTCCTTCATTGTCATCGTAAGCCTGCTGGTAAAAGTGATAGCCGCCGTAATGCAGGGGATGGTTGACTTCTATATCTTTCTCCACAACCACCTTGTTATCCCGGATTACCTGAAGCTCGCTTATAAAATCTTTGATGTCTCTTATATAAGCCATGACAAAATTGTCGGAAGGATACATATAGCCGCGTG
>JARRRJ010000024.1:0-9705 GCA_037380865.1 Sedimentisphaerales bacterium | reverse complement strand
TAAATGTTATTCTAAATGAGGCTTTAGAAAAATGACACTCGAACCCGCTGAAATCAAAGAGGATTGTTATGAAGAAGCCGGTATTCCCGAGGAGCAGGCTAATGTTCTTCGCAACAGACTTTTTCTGCTTTGCGGCAAAAACAGGATTATTATGTCAATGTACCTCGAAAACGGGATAAGCTATCGTCAAATCGCACTGCTGCTCGGAGTCAGCCCGAGCAGCATATTGCGAAGGATAAAAAAAGTATCGCAGACAATGGGAATTTATATTCTATGCCTGAAGAATCAGCAGCATTTTACTCGGACAGAAATGTCTATCGCCAGAGATTACTTCCTCCGAGGACTATCCATCAGGCAAATCGCACGAAAGAAAAACGCAAGCTATTATCATATACGAGAGAAGGTAATCGAAATCAGGGACACAGCCCGGACTTTCAGAAAGGAGCTCATATGACCGGATTCTCACTAAAGAAGACATTTTCCTGGGATGGAAAGATAACTGATCAAGTAACATCAGTTTGCAGAATGTTCGGCCTGACGATAGACAGGCTCAAAGAACAGCAAAAGATTCATTCCTGCAGCCTGGACGTCAAAGAGGGTGACATAATTTATATAACAGGCCCGTCAGGGGCAGGAAAAAGCGTTTTGTTTCACGAACTCGAAGATGCTATTGACTCGAAGGACAAAATAAATATCTCAAAGATTGAGCTTCCTTGCGACAGAACTGTCATAGACTGTTTTGACAAGGGACTTCTTTCATCGCTGCAGCTTCTGAGCACAGTGGGTCTTAGTGATTGCTTTTGTATTCTGAATCAGCCTGCAAACCTTAGCGACGGCGAGAAATTCCGTTTTCGACTTGCAATGGCCATGGCCGCTAAGAAGAAATACATTTTCGCAGACGAATTCAGCTCCGAACTCGATCGTATCACGGCGTGCTCGATTTCCTACAAGCTGAGAAAATTTACCAAGAAAACAGGCATAATACTTGTCCTTGCATCGAGCCACCAGGACGTACTCGCGGATCTCGCACCGGATATTCTTGTTACTAAGGAATCGTCGGGACCGACCTATGTCACCTACAAAGACATTAGGAGACAGGCATGTTAAGCTCTACTCTAAGAAGAAAAATACAAATTGTCGAAGGATGTTTCGACGACTATAAAGAGCTTGCACCCTATCATTATCGCGATGCCAGACTTGGACCTTTCACGAACATATTCGCAATAAAACCAAAACAGAATTCTTCTCTCGATGTAAAAATAATCGGTGTTGCCGTATATTCGATGCCTAATCCTTCGCTGGAGCTTCGCAATATAGCGACGGGAAACTTCTTTATCGGTCTCGACAAAAGTACACAGATTGCCCTTCTCAACAAGAACGTCAGGCGAATCAGCAGAGTCATAATGGAGCCTCGTTTTCGCGGTCTTGGGCTTGCCGCAAAGCTTGTGCGAGAAACTATGCCTCTGCTAAAGGTACCAATTATTGAAGCCTCGGGAATTATGGGCGCAGTTAATCCGTTCCTCGTAAAAGCAGGCATGACTCCATACACGGCGCCGCAGAAGGCAAGCAGCGTGCGGCTCAAGGAAGCATTACGCATAGTCGGAATAAAAGAATCACTTTTTGTTGATCCTCGTCAAGTTCATAATACAATAGAACTGCTCTGCGAGAGGAAAAAGAAATTTATAGAACGGGAATTCAGAGTTTTTCTGAAGAGCTTCGGAAATAAACGTTACAGTGTCCACTCGCAAGAGCGAACAAGGTTCGTTCTGACCAGACTCACAGAGCGGCCAACTTATTATATCTGGTTTAATAAAAGTACCTAAGTGTCTGAAGTTGAAAGTGTCTAAAGTCTATTTTTAACTTTAGCTCACTTTAGTTCACTTCAGACACTTTAGATCACTTGTTCACCCACGGGGACGGAGTCTATCAATATCAGGAGAAAAGAATGAAGAGAAGACGCAATACAATTCAATCAGTTCCTATCGATTCACTTATCGAGAATCCGAACAATCCAAACAGAATGAGCAAAACCAGCTTTGCCAAACTCGTTCGCAATATCGAACGTACGGGCTTATACGAACCAGTAATTGTAAGGAAAGCCGATTCGCGGTCCGAAGGACTCCGTAGGAAAACCACAGAAAACAGAAAGCAGTACGAAATAATTAACGGCCATCATCGAGTCAAAGCGTTAAGACAGCTTGGCTATAAAAACGCTGACGTTTGCATTTGGGATGTCAATGAACAGCAGTGTGATATTCTGGTCGCAACTCTCAATCGACTTTCGGGAACAGCGATTCTGGATAAAAAGCTCGCAATTTTGAGCAGGCTCAGCAAAAAACTTGACGCGAAAAAACTTGCTGAATTGCTTCCTCTTACTGCGGGCCAGATCAAGCGTTATCGCAACTTGAAACCGCCTGAAGCTCCCCAAAAACCAGATAGGGATATCTTCGCTGAACCTGTTGTTTTTTTCGTCAATGCAAGACAGAAAAAATTTATCGACTGCGCGATCCAGAAGGTACAGGAAACCAGTCCCGATAAATCACGAATAAAAACAAAAGCCGAAGCTATAACACAAATCGCCAAAAAGTCTTTGGAGAGGTAAAACACGAATATAAGAATGAAGTAAATCCGTTAAGTTTTTAACCTTTAGGAAATACAGATTCAATAGCTTAAGATATCTCTTCAAATCCCGCAAGCACTCTAACATACAATGTTTAGGAATTCGATGCGCAAAAACAACCGACTAATTTTTTAAATTAGCTGTAAGAAAGAATTTTTATAAAAAGACTAAATTCATCTTGTACAACTAAAAACAAAGTGATATATTAAATAATTAATAGGGTAAAGGTGTGGTTGTTTCATTAGAATGAGCAAAGAGGTCTTTTTTTAAGGAAGAATAAAATGCGAGATATAATTATGAAAATTGCGGGCGTGATTCTAATCTTTTCACTAATTCTTTCAGATGCAGCTGCATCACAAACTTCTCCGGGTACGCTATTATAACAGTATCAGAGATTAATGACTTGTCGCTGAAACTGCCCGACTTTGTTGCGCACAAGGAGTCGCTGGGCTTCGATGTTCAGGTCGTGACAGAAGCCGACTTCGGCGGAGGAACAGGTGACGAGGCTGCTGAAAATATCAAAACCTGGCTTCAGAACCATTACCTAAGTGACAATATCAAATATGTTCTGCTGATTGGCGACCCTGATCCTGCAAACAGTCAAGTTCCGATGAAAATGGTTTTGATCAGAGACGCTATGAATATTGTCATGCCGGCCGTTTTCGAGCCTACTGACGCTTATTATGCCAGGCTCAGCGAAGACAGGGATATGGAGCCTTACGAGTCAGGCCCCCTTGGCCGCCTTGCGTATCCATCCCCGTACCTCTGGGACTATCAGGTAATGGTTGGCAGAATCCCCTGCTATAAACCGTACGCAGGTTCAACAAACGATTTGGACAACATTCTCCAGAAAACCATTGACTATGAACACCAGACAATTGAAGGCACGTCAATAGGCTGGCGAAAGAATGCGCTTCTGGCCATAGATTATTATAATGGTACTACTGGAGAGGATTTCTTTACGGCTGAAGCGATCAAGAATGATATTCTCGATGTAGCTAATTGGAACAGTTGTCGGGTGTATTCGCAGGCTTACCAGGATTTCTACCCGGAATACCAGCCGGAAACAATTGGCAGTTCTGTGGAAACTGTGTGCCAGACCTGGGATGCCAACAACTACGGATTGGTAATCTGGGATTCGCAGAGAGATCCGAACCTTAACGGCCCGTGCATGTCAGATTCGCTCTCACCGGGAGAAAATCATCCAGGTTTTACCTGCCATCCAAATCTTGAGGCAGTGGACCCGTGCAATCCCGAAAACCTTGTATACACTTTATTGAAAAAACCCGATGCCGGTGCGGTATGCTCGCTCGCTTCGACACATTCTTATTACTCGAGAACATCGTCCTCGGAGGGAGGAATGGCAGGAAAAACAGAGAATCTGAGAGTGGCGTATGAATATACATCGAGATTAGTTTCTGGCTTTACCGCAGGAGAGGCACTTTACGCAGTAAAGAAAAGACTCTTTCTTCATGGCCCCAGTCCTTTTATAGACGATATATTTACGTTTAATCTTTATGGAGACCCGTCACTGAGGCTGGTCAATTTGCAGGGAAAAACGATATATGTGGATGCTTCCGCGAGCGGCGATAACAACGGCGTATCGTGGCAGAATGCGTACAACTATTTGCAGGACGCGCTTGAGGAGGCAGTACCGGGCGATGAGATTCACCTGGCACAGGGAACTTACAGACCGGATGCGAATTCGGCCATACCTGGAGGAACAGCCGACAGAAGCGTATCTTTTGAGATGATAAACGACGTCGCCATAAAAGGCGGTTATGCAGGCCTGACCGAGGTCGATCCGAATGCACGCGATATCATATTATATTATTCTGTATTGAGTGGTGAAATAGGCGATCCGAATATTGACACGGATAACAGCTTCCACATCGTTACAGCCGGTGACGGCGTATGCGAAGCGTCAGTTCTTGACGGGCTGGTAATTGCCGACGCCTACGGAGATTCTAATGATCCGTCCTTCGGTGCTTTATATGCACTGCGCGCTTATCCTAAAGCCTGTAACTGCAGTTTTGAAGCAAATCATGCAGACAAATACGGAGTGGCGGTTTTCTGCAGTAACGGGGCAATTGAAATTGATCACTGTACTTTCAGATACAATTCACAAACTTCATTAGGAGCAGTTATAGACGGCCGCCTGAGCAAGTTTATTCTGAACAACTCTATTTTTTATCAGAACTTAATTGAAAACGGGCAAGGAGCCATTTATCCTGCAAGCACACTGTATGATGTTGTGAATTGTACCTTCGCCAACAATCCTTCTACTGCTGCATTAGCAAGATTCCAACTTGGAGATTCGTCTCTATCCACGAAGATGTACTTCACAAACAGCATCCTATATGGCAATGAGAAAAGCAGTGCCCCGTCCCAGAGTCACCGTGGCGAAAAATACTTCAGGTACTGCGATGTGGAAGGCGTCGTCGAAGGCGAGGCCAACATTGACGTCGATCCTCTTTTTGTCGACCCGGTTAACGACAACTATCATCTGAAATCACAGGCAGGACACTGGGACTGGCTGACACAAAACTGGGTGCTCGACAATATAACAAGCCCATGTATCGATGCAGGCGATCCTAACTTCCCCGTCGGTGACGAGCCTGCTCCAAACGGCTACAGAATAAATATGGGAGCTTACGGCGGCACATACCAGGCAAGCAAAACATATTCCGAAGGCGCCACCTGACCCACAATAAGGCTCGGCAGATAGTGTCTATTTCGCAGAATTATTTCAACATACAAGAAATCTTTCCATTTATTATTTTTAGAAGAATGCAGGAAGGATATTATTTTTTAAAATGCTTGACAAAAGGATGTGAAGCATCGATGATACCTGGCAGAGATGTAAAACTGAGTTTTGTTATTAAGAGATATGTCAGGGAATTTCTTATGGCGAGAAAGAAAAAACGTCTTTTCGGCCCCTGGTCGTGGACAGAGGACGAGATAAAACTACTGAAGCAGCTTTATCCCAAAGGCAATACAAGAAAAGTCGCTGAGCAGCTTGGCAGGCCTTTTACGGCTGTGCGACAGAAGGCTTATGACCTCGGGATTAAAACAAAGACCTACAACTACTGGAGTGACAAGCAAATAGAGCAACTCAGGAAACTTTATCCAAAGATGTCTGTTCGTGATTTGTCAAAGCGTTTCAAACGCTCGGAAGGCTCAGTCAGAGTTAAAGCAGCTCAGCTTGGATTGAAAAAGAAATAGCAAAAGGCATCTCGAAAGTATCTGGTCACAATATGATATGTCACTGGCGGCACAACGATTTATTTTGTCACTGGCAATGACGAGGAAAAAATATTCAATTTTTTCAAAACAAATCACAAAAAAGTTTTATTTTCATCAATCTTATGTTATTCTCTTACTGCACGTGTGTAAACCTTAAGAAATAGTTATTTTTGAAAGGAATAGTAAATGAGCAAGAGATTTGTAGTTGGAGGAGTAATTCTAATGTTGTCTGTCACAAGTGCCTCTGCGCTCAATTTTTCAGGTCCACCGACAGCGGAACTTGAGTCGGTCCAATGGAGCTTAGGGTACAGCTACTCTTACTTTGATATGGATTTGGATGAAACCCCAATAGATTGGGCGGATTATGATAACGGCACGCTTGATGCCGGCGGTACAGACAAATTAAAAATCAAAGATTTGAAAACACAGCGGCATTATTTTGTTTTCGGCTACGGAGTCACTGATTCCTGGGAGATTTTTGGACAACTTGGTCTCGCAGATGTAAAAACTGAAGCAAAATGGTACGAAGACAGCTCCCTGGAACTGAACCATCTCAACGTCGACACTGATTTTGCCTGGGGAGTAGGTACCCGAGTGACACTGGCCGAGCAGGAAAACGTCAAATGGGGAGTTTCCGCACAGATGAACTGGCTTGATACAAGCGTAGATTATTCCTACTCCGAACCCGGTTATTCATCAAATACGAGGTTTGATTTTGAATCCTATGACCTGTTAGTTACGTTGGGACCCACTGTGGATATGGGAAGTTTTAAGCTGTATGGGGGACCAAGCTTCTATATGCTAAGGGGCGACTTTAGTGAAAAAGGTTATGATTCTGATAACTTTACCTGGTGTGCATCATCTGATATTGAAGAAGAAAGTAATTTTGGCGGCTTAATCGGAGGGCAATGCATGCTTTCTAAAAGTTACGTCTTGTCATTAGATATATCTGCTACTGGTGACGGCTGGGGAGCTGGCGCCGGAGTACAATATAAATTCTAAAAGTTTAATTTGAAAAAACATGAATATAACAGGGAACAATAATGTAATAGTTATTGTTCCCTGTTTGAACATTTCTTTAATGAGTATTCTTAACTCATAAAACACTTGTGATGTCCTTAATCAATTAAAAAATTGCATTCCGTCAGAATTATTTCAGGAATCCATCGTACAATCTGTAGAAAAAGTCATATCCAATGGCTAACCTTAAAAACTAACAGAAAAATCGGAGGGGATACTAATGTCAAAAGTCAAAGAGCTTACAAAAAGACAGCTTGAAGTAATTGAGGATTTATTCGACTCAGACCAGAAGGAAACAGAAATTCTTAAAAAGCACAATTTAAGCAGGATAATTTATAATAAATGGCTCGAAGACAAGAATTTTGTCGAGGAGTTCGACAAGCGAGTCGCTGCCGCACACAGGCGAACGGCCGCCAATATAGCACGCGGTATTTCAAAAGCAATTAACAACCTTGTCGATCTGTCGGCAGGCGAAGGAGAAACCGCCCGAAAAGCATGTCTGGACATTCTCGCACTACAGGACCAGATAAACACTGAACCGCAACAACAGCATGAATTCAGTGAACATTCCAATTCTCCCAAGTCAAGCCTCTCTGACGAAGAAGCCAGTCGAATTTTAGCCGCTCTGGCTCAGGAAAATGAAAATTAGGAAGAGAAACTTCAGCTTCTTTTTTACTCTAACCTTTGGTACAATAAAGTCAGGCGATTAAACAGAATATATTTATGAAAAGGGATAAAATTTGGAAAAGCAGGCAGATATTCAGAAAGAACCGCCCCACCGCTTGCGACATTGGTGGAGATACTTCATCGCGTCAGCTATTATTCCACTATTAATAACAGCCGCCCTGCTTTTTATTTATTTCACACAGGAACAAAAAGCCGACCCGACCAGCGCAAGAATAATTCGTGAGGTTGTCGCTCAACGTCTTCACACAAACCCAAACGAACTTACAAATGAGGATTTTGCGAGTATCACAACCTTCCGTCTTAAGAATATAAAACTTTGCGACGTAAAGCTGCTTGAAAAATTTACTAATTTACAGGAATTAGAAATGAGTAGTCTTCGTTACCCGGAAAGTGCTATACCGAAATGGATGATACTGCTATCGAAGCTGGGTATTTACGATTTCAGCAAAAGATTCGTAATTGATTTGAGTCCGCTTGAGAAACTGGCCAAGCTTGAAAAGATTGACATTATCTCTACATCTGTTAAAGACATTAAACCTTTGTCAAATCTCATTAACCTTAAACGGCTTATGCTTAACCGAGTACAGATAACTGACCTGGAACCTGTAATGGGATTGAAAAATCTCCGGGAACTCATAGTAATAGACGCTTCCATATCAAATATCGAGCCTTTAAAAGGATTAACAAACCTGCAAGTAATTGAGATTGGTTTTAGTGAAATATCAAACCTTGAGCCTTTAAGGGAATTAAAAAACCTGCAATCTCTTTATCTTTATCAATCTGCGGTATACGACCTTGAACCGATTAAAGGATTACACAATTTGCAAAGGCTTGATTTAGCTCATTGTAAAAAAATAACAAAAGAGCAGATAATAGATTTTCAAAAGCTTTTCCCAAACATAGAAATTTCATATGGAGACTAACGATATACATATTGGCATTCAAAAGAAGCAATCTCTCCGGAGATACAAACTCGTGACTGTTAATTGACAGCTTGTTGAAGCGATTATTAAATTTGACGTGGAAAAAGTGTTAAAGTAATACTAATTAAACAGAACAAAGCGGTGGTTTTCCTGTATAAAAAATATTAGTTTAAGGAAAACCACGAATGTTTTTTAGCTTTTTTCTGTATTATGCATATTTGTCAGCAAAGTTGCTCTGGGCAGTCAGGTATAGCATGTTTGACGCTAATAGCGATATCAGCAGGCAGTTACTTTCACTGCTTCTCTTAAACTTCTGAATAAAACGCCTGATTCACGATAAAAACGAAATGGGCAATCCATTTTGACGTAATCGAACTTTCAGCGGCGATGAACGTTAAGGTAATTAGCGGTTGAATTTCGCCTGGCAATCTTGTATAAATTATTACTGCTTTTTTACAATCGGAGAATAAAATTTTGTGACATCAATTTTCTCTGTGCCCTCTGTGGCTATTAATGAACTTAGGAGTTAAAATGAATAAAATCGAGTGGGACAAGAGTCTGGCGACTGGCATCAAATCGATTGATTACGAGCATAAAATGCTTATAGAACGCCTTAACGCAGTAATAGAAGCTATTGACCAAAACCAGGGAGAGGGAGCAATCGCAAAAACACTCGACTTCCTGCTCGACTATACGAACTTTCATTTCTCCAACGAGGAAAAATTCATCTCAGGTCACGGCTATCCGGGACTGGACGTACAACAGAAGCAGCACAAGGAATTCAAGGAAAACGTCAACCAGCTCATCCTCGACTTCCAGCAGGAAGGAGCCGAAAAAGAAATAGCCGTAGAGATACATGATTTCCTTTTCGTCTGGCTGAAAAAACACATAATGGAAGTGGACCACCAGCTCGCACAATACGCTACAGAAGAATAAACAGATAAATAAAACGCACTTGGTTTAACCCTGCCATGTGATGGCAGGGTTAAGCGTGGAAACCTGTTTTATTTTGCCTATTTTTCCCTTTGACAAAATCATCATCTTCATTTATCATTCTTTTAATATTGATAGTATTTATGAAACTATCTGAGATATAAAAATTTGATAGGGAGATTTTTATGAAAAAGTCAAACTGTTTTTCAATTTTGCTTCTCTGTTCTTTATTCAATACAGCTTTATGCAGCCAAAATTCATCTATGCAGACTGAGC
>JARRRJ010000023.1:0-10228 GCA_037380865.1 Sedimentisphaerales bacterium | reverse complement strand
CACCGGGTAGTCTTTTCAGTTGACCCGGTTTCTCGAAAAATGCTTCCGTCACCACTGCGAAAAACTCGGCGGGATTCGTTGCGCCGTAGCCGTCAATTACAGACCTGATGCCTTTTTTCTGGCTGTCCTGCAGTGACTCGTACTCCCTGCTTAAAATCCGTGCCCACGTAATATAGCTCGAGCGGTTCCTGAGAATCGGAGCGCCGTCGGATGCGCCGTCTTCCTGGTCAAGCTGATGTGCGAACTCATGGAGAACCACATTTCGCGAGTCACCAATATTCGCTGTGCCGCCCCTTACTGAATCCCAGGCAAGCACAACAGGCCCGTTTCGCCATGACTCGCCCAGACGCACACTGCGTCCTTCTATTATGACAACGCCATCTGAGGAAATCGTTTTGGCGACATAGGTAGCCGGGTAGACAAGTATGGTATGAAGTTTTTTGAAGACTGATGTTTTGCGATTCAGGAGTAACATACATGCCTGGGAAGCGATTGTGATTTTCATCTCATCGGTGATTTGAAGTCCGCCGCAACCTTCGAACTTTTTTATATCAAGAAATACATGCACAAGACCGTGAAGCTGCTTCTTCAGCAATCCAGGCAGGCGATTGTATAAAGGTACATTTTTCCGAACTATCTTTTCCCATTCGGGCGGAAACGGTTTTGACAATAATCCTTTATACCTGACCCAACGGTATATAAGCCATGAAGCAAGAGAAATAATTGCTATCGCGAATATTATGATGACTCTTGTAAAGATATTCTTTTCTCCGGGACAAGAAGTAACGCAACTTTAGTCACTTTTCACTTCAGGCACTTTCAACTTCATTCTCTGCATATTATAACTTGGTTCCGCAGAATTTACAGTATATCGCGTCAAAATCATGTCCTTCTGCGCTGCAGTTCGGGCAGGCCTGCGTGCTTTGCTTTTCTTTGGCCGACTGCGACAGTTCCACTGTTACAATCCCCGTAGGAATGGCAATTATAGAATAACCCATAATCATCACGATAGCCGCAAGGAACTGCCCGAGCTCTGTAGTTGGCGATATGTCACCATAGCCTACAGTTGTGAGTGTCACTATCGCCCAGTATATGCTTCGCGGGATGCTTGTAAAGCCGTTCTGGGCATTTTCCACTACGTACATCAGCGCTCCGATTATGACAACGAGAGTTAATACCGCGAAAAGAAATACGAGTATTTTTCTGCGGCTCGCATAAAGAGCTCTCTTGAGCGCCGCCGCTTCCTTTATGTGATGGCCAAGTTTCAGCACCCTGAAAATTCGAAGAACTCGCAAAATCCTGATAACTGACAAATACCGGCTGCCGAGAAAGAACAGGCTCGCGTAAGTCGGCAAAATTGAAAACAAGTCGACGATACCGAAAAAACTCACGGCGTATCGCAGTGCTTTTCCAACACATATGAGACGGAGAATATATTCGACTGTGAACAGAAGAGTGAACGACCATTCGAGAGTATACAGCAATCCATGATGTTTTGCGCGTATCGAGCTGACGCTGTCGAGCATGACCACAAGAACACTAACGAGGATGCAAATAATCAATGCGATGTCGAATAATTTGCCGCCGGTAGTATCTGCCTCGAAAATTATTTCGAACAAAATTTGACGCCTAGTACGCCTCGAATTTGTGCTGTTTGAACTCATCACTTTGCCTTATTAAATCCCTATATAAAGAAGATTATGCAATTCAAGTTTAAATACTAAACCGGCAGCAGGAAATATCTGCTGCCGGTAAGACAATTCAATATTTAATGTTTTACATCTGCCTTTCTTTACGTTTTATTCCCCGGTTTCGGATTTTGGATTCTTGGATTTGATGCGTTTGTCAACAACTGTCAAATCTTTGTCCGCTCGTGCATGGAGAACGTCCATCGGCTCATCTTTCATGGATTTAGCTTCCTTGAGCAAGTCTGCAAGGTCAATCCCCGTAGCCGCTTTCATCTGCTCGATAAACTTCACAAGTCCCGACGGAGCGGCTGTCATCATCCTGTTGACTGCGCCGTCACCATCGGCGCCGCTATCGAGTGCAACCACCTTATCGAAATGAATCTGCCCGATGGAATCTGCGCCTGCCTGCGCAACTGCTTTTATCGCTTCGAGTGACAAATTGAGCTGGGCCGCTTTTCCGTAAGTGTTCCACGCTTCAGCTTTTTTCCTGAGACCCTCTGCTTCCGCTTCCATTTTCAGCTGTATTCCTTTTGCTTCAGCTTCTGCGACCTTGAGTATTTTCGCGGCTTGTCCTTCAGCCTGCAGAATCGCAGCCTGTCTTTCAGCATCAGCGGGCACGACTCTTTCCGCCTTGTACTTCTGCTCTTCTGCTTCCGCTCTGGCCGCTTCGACTTTCTCTCTCGCTTTCTGCTGCTCCTCGAGAACTTTCTGCTCCTCGATAACAACAGCCTGTCTTGCGCGAGCTTCTGCGAAAGGTCCTCTTTGCTCTGATGTTCTCGTGGCAGCGAGAGTTTCGCCCTGGTATTCCTGTTTTGCTACATCACGATTCTTTTCAGCTTCTGCAATCTGTCTCTCCTGCTCAGCTTTTACAACTTCCCCCTCCCGTCTGGCTGTTTCGGATCGTTTCGTCGCATCTCTGTTGGCTTCTGCTTCGCCTATCAGAGCATCCCTTATAACTTCTGCTGTTCTCTTCCTTCCGAGAGCCTCGAGATATCCTTTCTCATCGCGGATGTCCTGTATGTTGATAATGTCTATAATCACACCGATTTTCGCAAGTTCCTCCCCGGACTGCTCGAGCACTTTCTGCACGAACATATCACGCTGCTGATACAATTGCTCGACAGTCAGCACACCGATGATGTCACGAAGCTGCCCTTCAAGTGTCTCTTTTATGATTTGCTTGATGCGTTCGGGATGCGCTCCGAGAAATCTCTCTACCGCTTTAGCAAGAAGCTCAGGCTCGCTTGCGATCTTAACATTTGCGACAGCTTCGATAGTCACGGGAACGCCTTCCTTCGACCATGCCTTGGCGACAGTGACATCGGGTAGGTTCAAAGTCTCGAGCGATATTCGACTGACTCTTTCCAGAACGGGGATTCTGAACTTTGCACCACCGACGACGGCTTTCCAGCCTCTGCCCGTCGCGGAGTCTTTTCTACCGGTAAAAATCAATGCTTCGTTAGGCTCCGCTTTTATATAGTTCCTGGCGAAAATCATAATCGCCGCCAATATACCTGCTACACCTATTCCAACAACAATCACTACCCAGGGATCCATAATGCTTCTCCTTTCTGTGAAATTACGAAAGTAAAATTTCCATTATCTCCAAATCTTTATAAAATACACTGCTCTGCCATTACGGCCTGGCACGGCGCAGTTTTACGAAACTCGGGGGACTATTTCACTGTAGCTGTATTGCCTTCGACAGATTCTATTGTCACCATATCGCCCTTCTTGAATTCCCTGTCGGAATCTTTCGAGCGTGCATTTAAGTAAATGCTCTTTTCCGTACCCTTGATTTTCGAATATATTTCGCCTGTACCTCCCCTGGGTATGGGAACAGTTACCCTGGCTTCTTTTCCCGCGAAGGAAGCGCTGCTCACCTGGCTCGTTGCCTGCTGGTTATAAAGCCAGCTAAGCGCGTTATAACAGATAAACCAGATTGTAAAACCGCCGATAAGCGCGACGACAATACTCGGTACAGACCATTTGTTGTATGTCGAGATAAAGCCGCAGATACCGAAGCCTATCATGAAAATCATAATCAGCTTAAGGCTGAAAATGCCGGGTCCGCCGGCTTCAGGCGCATCCACGCCGTCAATATCCGCGTCAACATCGATATCGATATCAACGTCCGCGTCCAAATCCATATCGTGCCCGAGTATCGCCATCAAGAACAATATGACTCCGCACACAACCGTTATCAAGCCGTAAATCACCAAAGGACTCATTGACTTCTCCTTTTTCGTTCCTCGTTCAGTACTGGCACAGAGCACAGCATCGTGAACGCAGAACCGCAAGATACCATCAAATTTTCGCTCAAACAGCATTCACAGCGTCTTATTATAATAAAGAACGCACGAGATGCCCGAATAATCATGTAATTTATAAAATTTTTTCTAAACGCAAAATTTCCGGCTCCAGGCGCCTTCTTTCAAACTTTCGCCTGATAGAAGTACCCATAGACCTTGTAATTTCACGGTAAATCTGATAATGTCTGTACGTTGTGTTTTATATAGAATTGAAAGATGTGTGAGTTGATTCTCTTTTGTTTTTTTGAGGAAAATTGAACATGAAAAAACTCGTTTCCTATTTCGTTAAAGGCCTTCTGGTTTTCGTTCCGATTGCATTGACAATATTTCTGTTCTCACTGGCATTTACGAAACTCGATTCTATTGTCAGCAAGGTTTTTCATTCCAATATTCCGGGTGTCGGTATCCTATTGACAGTCGTGATAATTACTGCAATCGGTTTTCTCGCGTCGAACTTTCTGGGCAGGAAGTTTTTCCGTTTTATCGACAAGGTCTTTTCAGGCCTGCCTCTTGTCAAGCTTTTGTATTCGGCTGTAAAAGACATTCTCGAAGCGTTCGCGGGAGACAAAAAGAGTTTCGACAAACCTGTGTTAGCCGCAATCAGCCCGGGATCGAATGCAAAAATTGTCGGCTTCATCACAAGGGACAGTCTCGAACATCTCGGCCTCTCGGACCATGTCGCAGTGTATATGCCGCAATCCTACAACTTCGCAGGTAATGTTTTGCTCTTCCCGAAGGAAGCAATCGAGCCGCTGAAAATCGAAAGCTCACAGGCAATGGCCTTCATAGTGTCAGGAGGTCTGTCGGGAGGCGTCTGATTCGTTACGAACGCTGTGTTACGATACGAAGAACACCAGGTTGAAAAAAGTGTGTTACTTTATCGATGTTCAGTGCCTTTACCTGGTAAAAGGAACTATGGAATTCTACATCTGATTTGCAGAAGCTTTGAAGAAAAGGAGACTGAAAATGCAAGCGCAGCACACCAAAAGAAAAGGCAAGAAATTACCGTTAATTCTAATTGTTTTAGCAAGATACTCAGTATGGAAGTCACTGTCTTTTTCGCTTGACTTAATGGGTCCGCCTGAGGCCGGGCTGGAATACGGAATGTTCGAGGCGGGAGTGGAATATACGAACAGCAAAATGGACCTCAAGCTGGAAAACGGCTATTATACCGACTATGTTGATGGTTTTCTCTATGACTGGGGAGACGCGCTCGATATAACGCTGAAGGATTTGAAAATCAACAGGACTTACGCGACGCTTGGATACGGAGTATATGACAACGCGGAGATATTCGCGCGCCTGGGCGGTTTAAACGCGAGGTTCGGAGACACAATCTGGGAGGATTCGGAGAAATTCTACAGCGGCCCGGAGCTTTCCGGAGGAGCAGGCGTAAAGCTTACGTTTTACGAAGAAGACAACGTTAAACTTGGAGGCTTGTTCCAGTTTAACAGCACGAGTTTTGACGGAGAGCTGAAGTCGCCGTACTGGCCGGCATCGGATTTTGTAAAAATCGATTTGAGTGAAGTCCAGGTCGCAGTGGGTGCTTCATGCAGGTGCAACGATAACCTAACAGTTTACGGAGGACCTTTCCTGCATTTTGTTGATGGTGACCTAAGAGACAACTCGTCTCAGTTGAGCGCCGATCCAAATTACCCCGGACTGTTTACATCCGAATTCAACTGGGACATCAGGCAGGATTCATCCCTAGGAGGTTACATCGGTGCGCAAATGAACTTCGCTGAGAATTGCTCATTCAACGTAGAATATCAGCAAACTGCAGACGCACGCGCCTTCGGAATGAGCCTTCTTTTCAGGTTTTGATAAAAATATTTTCGGTTCGGGAAATTCCCATAAAAATCCTGACATCAAATGCGTTTCTGAAAAGTCATTTGTTTAAACAACAAACGAGGTATTTTTTCGGACTTAAAGGCGCTTTGTCGACCCTCTTCATCCGTATCCATACCGATTCGGACGCTCCTGTATCATTGTCGAATATTCGGACTTGAAAAAGGTCTCTAATACTTGTATAATATAACAGTATAGGAAGGGACTTTCGCGGCCGTGCGATTTGAAGCATACCTACGGATTTGGGGCGGCAAAATCATTTTCTGCGATGTGAATAAACGCGACTCGTGCTACGCAGCAAGCTGCTTCGCAGAGTAGTATACTCAATAAGTAGTACGAATTGAGGAGAATGGTAATGAAAAAAGCGTTAAAAAAGACAAACAGCATTACGGCTTTCCGGCTGTCACTAATGTTTCTAATAACACTGATGATGTGCGGCAGTGCGCTCGCGATGGACCCGCTGGAACCTCCGGCGTCAGATATTCTGAAATGGCAGCTTCAGGCAGGTTTCGAATATTCATTCAGCTCGATGGATATCAAGCTTACGAACGGTTCCTATATAGAAGAATCCACCAGCCAGCCTACGGAAACGGGAGATGCCATAGATGTCGATATCGAGAATATCGATTTAGACAAGCTGCACCTCTACTTCGGCTTCGGCATAGAAAAGAACTTCGAATTATTTGTGCGTCTCGGAGCGGCACGTGCCGAGTTTGAAAATGACCTGCTCGATCCGTTGGGAAAGTTCGATAGCGACTATGCGCCTTCCATAGGAGGAGGACTCAGAATGACATTCATGGAGGATCGCAACCTTAAGATAGGCGGCGTGGTTCAGGCAAGCTGGACAAAGAACACTGGTAAAATCACGCCCTCCGTTTTCTTTTCACCGAGTTTCATTACGATGGATATGACAGAAATCCAGGTTGCTCTCGGAGCGCTTTATCAATGGACTGATTATATTTCATTTTACGGAGGACCTTTCTATCGTTATGTCACCGGGGACTTCGAGGACCAGTACATAGGATATAACAATATTGGAGCTTATACGATTAATGATAAATTCACCTGGGACATCGAGAGCAATTCCGATTTCGGCGGATACTTAGGTACCCAGGTAGAGCTTGACAAGAATTTTTTCCTTACCTGCGAATACCAGATGGCATCCAACGCTGATACTCTGGCAGCCGGTGTTATGTTGAAATATTAGCCTGGTATAAACTCATGAAATACCTGTAAATCCACGTGCAGATAAGCTTTCGGGAATATCGGTTTATGGTATTTCTCCGTTTGCTCTTCTATTCTTCCCGCACATCCGTTCTTTGCTCGCTTGGCACATCCGAAACAGAACTATATTGCAAAAACATGTCGAATATGCTAAATTATATAGATGCAGACTCCTCCGGTATGGGGATGTTTTATCGGCGCTTACGTTAATCGCCACAACGATTGTTTCAGGAAGGAACGATGAAGTTACGGACAATTTTTCTTATCTCTGTGCTCGCCTGCTCGGCGCAGATAGCCCGTTTTTTCGGGGCAGGCGTCGCATATTCCCAATCGAACCAAACCAAATCCGGTGCAGAAGTAAAGGAGCCTGAGGGACTTCCCGTCGTATGCACTATTTCGTACACCATTTCTGCTCCCGGAAATACACGCTGGGTGCGCCTGGTTGCGTTGACTCCCGAATCGGTGCCTGAGATACAGAAAATAGATCGGATCGAATACTCACTCAAGCCGATTGCGTCTTATCGAACGAATGGCTATCACTACGACGAATTCATAATCTATAATCCGGCCAAGATAGAAAAGCTCGAAGTGACAGTACATGCAAAACTCTACAGGTATGACCTGGACACTGCGATGAAAAATAAAGAGAAAGTGAACGACCTGCTCTCGATTCTTCGCGGTACTATAGCCGAACAAGAACGGCCAAAAGGTCTCGACGAATTTCTCAAACAAGAGAAATACATCGAAAAAGACGATACGCAGATACGCGAGATAGCCAAAAGCATAACAGGCGCAAGCGACGTCGATATAGTAAAAAATATCTACGATTACGTACTCGACAACCTGGAATACATCGTACAGGGCAGGAAAGACCTCGGCGCCTTGAACGCCCTGCGACACAAGAAAGGAGACTGCTCCGAATACTCGGATTTGTTCGTCGCTCTTTGCAGAGCAAAAGACATACCCGCGAGAGTTGTTAACGGTTTTTCGGTCCAGCTCGACACGAAAACTGCCAAGCACAACTGGGTGGAAGTCTACCTGTCAAAATACGGCTGGGTACCCTTCGACCCGAGTAAGGGGGATGTGAACATTCGCGCACTAAGGGAAAGGTTATTTAAAATTCTCGAACCGAGATACATTTATTTTTCACACATTCGCAACGACTATGTCCTGCAGGGCTATCACTACTGCGCCTTCTCATACTTCGGTGATCAGGTCATCGTAACCGATTCAGTAAAGTTCCAATTCCCCAAACAAACGAATTAGCCAGTCTCAGCGAAACAAATCGCTCTGTTTTTTCTCATATCGTATTAACATTCTTGCACTTTTCTCAATAATGGCTAAGATATTGAATTCACGTAATCCACGGATTCGTAATGTGGTTCCCCTATAGGTTGTGAAATTCAAGTAGTTTATATCAAAGGTATTTGTTTATGACAGAAGACGGTGATAAAAAAGGTGTGATTTTTGATTTGGACGGGGTATTGATTGACTCGGGCTGGGCCCACAGGCAATCATGGTATGACTTGGCGGAAAAAGAAGGTTACGAGATGTCCGACGATTTTTTCTATGGTACGTTCGGGATGCAGAATTATCAGATACTCCCGATGCTGGCCGGCAGGGACCTGTCGACGGAAGAAATAAACGAGCTTTCCGACTGGAAAGAGCGGCGTTACAGGCAGATTTTTTCAGAAGGCATAAAACTCACGCCAGGAGCTGAAAGGCTTCTGGGCGAATTGAAAGCTGAAGGCTTTCTGCTGGCTATTGGCTCATCGGCTCCGAAAGACAACCTTGATTTCGTAATGGAAAAGCTCAAAATGGAAAAGTATTTCGACGTGCTTGTATCGAAGGAAAATGTCACAAAAGGCAAGCCTGCGCCGGATACGTTCCTGGAAGCAGCAAAGATGCTTTCGCTGAAGCAGGAAAATTGTGTTGTTGTCGAGGATTCCATCCCCGGCATCGAAGCGGCCAGAGCGGCGAGAATGCACGTTATAGCGCTTACAACAACAAGAGAGCGCGAGGAACTCACTGAAGCAGATATCATTGTCAAAAGCCTGGACGAACTCAAAGTGGGGGATTTCGTAACAATACTCAGGATGAAAGATGTATAATTGGTATGTGATACGAAAGAATCCAATCCGAAAATTGGAGTTGAATGTAACATGGATAACCGGAAATTGTTATATGAAATAAGTGAGCTGAATAATCTCTTCAGGGAAGGCACAGGCATACAGGGCTTGTTAAACAAGACTGTCGAAATGGTCGCTTCTCACACCAATTCCGATGTCTGTTCCGTCTACCTGTACAATAGTGAAGCCAACGAGCTTGTCCTAAGCGCGACAAGAGGCCTTAAGCCGGAATCCGTCGGCCAGGTCAGGCTTAAAATCGGTCAGGGACTGACAGGTCTGGCGCTCAAAGAGATGCGCGCCGTATGCGAAATCGATGCGTCGCACAACGCGGCTTACAGGTTCTTCCCGGGAATCTACGAGGAGCAATACAGTTGCTTCCTCGCTGTCCCGATAGCTCGCGGAATTTCCAAAATAGGCGTGTTAGTGCTCCAGCGTCAAAAAGACAAACCTTTCAGTGACTCCGACGTCACTTAAATTTATCCATGGCAAAATAGCATCCGAAGGATTTGCTTACGGCCCGGCCGTTATCACCGATAAGAAAAAGAATCTTGCTGAAATGATGCACAGAGAATTCGATGTCCACTACACTCTCGAAGATTTCCACGAAGCTATCAACAAAACGTCTCTCCAGCTCGAAAAACTCCAGGAACAGGTGGGACAAAAACTTTCTGACGCGGCGTCGCTGATTTTCGCGGCACATCTTGTCATACTTCAGGATAAGTATTTCGTCGGCGGCATCGATGAGTTAATAAAGACGGGAACAAATGCTCCCGAGGCTATTCTCAAAGTCGCTAAAGAGTTTATTGAGAGTTTCGCAACAAGCGACAACGAGTATATGCAGGAGATAATTCTGGACATCGAGGACCTTGTAGTCAGACTGATAAACAATCTGCTCAGCGAGACAGAAGAAGCTGTAAAAGTCAAAGGCAGGATCATAATAACGAGAGACCTTTACCCGTCCGATCTGCTCATAATATCGTCCGAAGGAGCGGCAGGCATCGTCCTTGTGGGAGGTACAGTGACCTCG
>JARRRJ010000022.1:0-9848 GCA_037380865.1 Sedimentisphaerales bacterium | reverse complement strand
ACGATGGGAACTTCTCCTGCTTCGATATTGTGCCAACCTGCTTCGTAAACTTTCGCGCCCTGGTAATCGATCCATTTTCCCGGCGGCAGATATACGTCGCGTGACTTTTCGCTCTCCAGGAGAGGTGCCGCGAGCATGTCCGAGCCGAAGAGGTATTCGTCGTCCACGAGCCACGAGCCCGGGTCGTCGGGGAACTCGACGAATAATGCCCTGAGCATTGGCAAGCCGCGTTCGGAACTGTCTTTTGCCTGTGCGTAAATGTACGGCATAAGGCGGTAGCGCATTTCATCGGCCTTGCGGAAAGTGTTCAGGAAGTCCTCGCTGTACTCCCACGGCTCGGTTGGCGGATTGCCGTGCGAGCGCGCGTGCGAAGTGAGCATTCCGAAGGCTGTCCAGCGGCGATACAAGTCCTCGGGCGAAGCTTTTACGAATCCTCCGAGGTCGTGTGCCCAGAAAGAGAAGCCTGAAAGCCCGAAAGAGAGACCTGCTCTCAAAGTAGCGGCCATGGCTGAATCGGTGCAGGCGGCGTCTCCGCCCCAATGGACGGGATAACGCTGGCTTCCAGCCCAGGCGCTTCGCGCCCAGATAATTGTGTCACCGGTGACTTGCTTCGTGATGTCTGCTACAGCTTTGTTGTAGCGCAGAGGATAGAGGTTGTGTTCGTAGAATCCGGTTCTTCCTGAAGCGTAAATTCCATCCTCGGGCGCGGCTTCGCCGAAATCCACTTTAATTACGCTGACTCCCTGTTTGAGCAGGCCTGCGATTTTGTCCTGGTACCATTTGACTGCATCGGGATTGGAGAAATCCAGTACCGCGTCTTCGTAGGGGAGATTACCCTTGCGGTCGCGAACATACAGGCCTTTCTCGATAATCTCCGGGAAGAGTGTGTTTTTCGGAACAAAGTAGGGCAATTGCCACAGGCAGGTTCGCAATCCCATTTCTTTGAAATCCGCCATCATTTTGACCGGGTCGTCGAAGCGTGACTTCGAGAACTGGTAGTCGCATCGCCAGTCCGTTTCGAACCATCCTGTATCGAAATGAATCACGTCACTCGGTATTTTGTATTCTCGCAACTTTTGTGCAACGTCGCGGCCTTCCTTCTCCGAGAAGTATGAAATCCTGCTCATCCAGAAGCCGAACGACCAGAGAGGAGGCATAGTTGCCTTGCCGGTGACATTTGTGTATTCGTTCAGAACGTCTTTCGGGGAGCCGAGGAAAACGAATAAATCGAGCGTGTCGTCGCCAATCATCATTGAGTTGACGCTGCTGTAATATTTCCCGAAGTCGCATGTAATTGGCGAGGAGGTGTGCATGAAAACGCCATAGCCGCGGCTGCTTAAATAGAATGGTATCGGCTTGTACATAGTTTCATTCTGCGTGCCGTTGCTGTCGTCCGAATAGAGAATCACCTTCTGGCCGCGCTTGTTGAATTCAGTAAAAGATTCGCCGCACCCGAATATCTTTTCGTTGGGAGAAAGGCGGAACACAGCGTCCATGCTCGTGGAGTAATCCGAAGCCCTGCGAACAAAACAGAATGGGACCAGCGGCGTATAACTCTCGCTGTCGTCCCTCATATTTATCGTGTGTGTCAGGAGGCGGCCACCTGCATCGCGAAACTCGATGCGCCATGGATTTGTCGTTATTGTGACAGACCCGAATTTGCTGGTATAACGATGACCTCCTCTTATCTGTTCATACTTCCAGCCTGTTCTGTCCTGGGAAACGTTTCCGTTGACAAGCATGAGCGAAGGCTCATCAGGCTTGACCTGGAAACGCGACGTTGTTTTGATGCGAACAGTTCGAGGTGAGATAAACTCGATAGAAAAGGGCAGCTCAGGTGATTCTGCATATTCCTGTGATGGGAACTCGTTGGCCGCTACTGGCGTAAGGACGCCGAGCATGTTGTCGAAAGCCTGGCGTGTGACAAATTCGTAACGCCTGTAAACGAGCGTGCCGCTGCTCGTTTCAGGATCGAACTCGCCCAGATGATCCGCGCAGTAATACGTATTGCTGAAGTTCCTGAAATCTTTGCTGATATCCACAACCTCGTTGAGCAGGCGCTGGTTTTCGTCAGGTGAATGGATGGGAACCTGTGCCAGAACGCAAATTGACATGAATGGAATGAGAAAGAAAGCTATCAAAAAAGATTTGCCCGGTTGTTTTTCAAACATTTTTTTCTCCTTCGTTTATATTTTGAATTTGTGTTTCCGCGTTATGTTTAACAAATCATAAAAACCTGTTTTTCTACGGCCGCGAAAAGAGCAAACTAACATTCTATAGCACAAAAATCAAGCGTTTTCAAAGTTGGTATGCGGCAAATCCCAACTTTGCTCCATGGCTGCTTCCGTTCAGGCAAACGTTCCAAAGCACTGATTTTTCAGAGGAAGTGTTGAATTCTGTTGAAAAAATGCCCAGACGGCTATATGATTTGGGAAATGGAACAATTTGCTTTGTTAAGGAGAACATATTATGGCAAAGAAAAGAGCATGGATGTTAGTAATTTTGTTTGTGCTGGGAGCAGCGGCGGGGGGATGCAACAGGGGCGCGCTTCAGATAGAGATGATACCTTCCGAAAAGAAGCTCAAGGAAACGCGGATACACCGGGATAAAGGCCTGTTCGTGTTCGATAAGATTGCGATAATCGATGTCAAGGGAACAATGGCCAACGATCGCGAGGGAGGTCTTTTGCAGGCGGGACAAAATCCCGTGAGCACTTTTATCGAGAACCTGGACAAAGCCGCAAAGGATCCGGATGTGAAAGCAATCGTTCTGCGCGTGGATTCGCCAGGGGGGACAGTTGTCGCGGCGGAGATTATGTATCACAGTCTCAAAGAGTTCAAGAGCAAAACGAAAAAGCCTGTCATCGTTTGCGTGACAGGTATGGCGGCAAGCGGGGCGTACTATTTGTCCTGTGGTGCAGATGGTATAGTTGCGCAGAAGAGCAGTGTTGTCGGAAATATCGGGACGATTTTCCAGACTTTCAGCATAGCTGGAACGATGCGGATGATCGGTGTTCAGGCTGTCACGATAAAGAGCGGACAATTGAAGGATATAGGTTCGCCGCTTCACAATTTGACTCCCGCTGAAAAAGATGTTCTGGAAGGAATTGTCAAGGAATTGTTCGCACAATTTCTGGCGGTGGTTCGTGAAGGGCGCAAAGACATCTCGGAGCAGAAACTTCAGGAACTTACCGATGGTAGGGTTTTTACAGGCGAGCAGGCCATTAAAGAGGATTTAATTGACAAAATAGGCTACCTTTCGGACGGTATTAAATGGGCGAAAGAAATGGCGGGCGTGAAAAAAGCGAAAGTTGTAATTTATCACAGGTCGTCAATTTACACGCCAAATGCATATAGCCCGGTTTCTTCATACGCGAAGGGACTCGAATCGCTTATTAATATCGAGCTGCCCGACTGGCTTTCGACCGGTAAGAGTCAGTTCCTGTACTTATGGCAGCCGGCCTTGGAGTGACATCTAATTCTCGATGTGATTCCAAACTAATTCTTGACAGGTATGACTCGAGCGATTCCTATGCCTTCGTAAGTGGTGCGTGTTGGGGCGTTTTTAAATGAGCCGTCATAGTCGTCGACATATACATCAATGGAGTCGTATTCAGTGATTTGTCTTCTGCCGATATAGACGCGATAGAGAGCGGCTTCGTCCTCAAGCACATCTACGAATCCTGCAAATTGCGAAGCTTCGGCCTGTTGGGATGATTGCTTGCTAAAGCACAGTAAATCATCGGGTGTAAAGCCGGCCCTTAATCCCCAGTCCTCGGACGGATCACACCAGAAATAGGCAAACATATCGTAGATGCCGTCTTCAAGAGGAGTAATAGTTGTCTTCAGAACAGGAGCGTTTTCAGATGATTCGCCTGCTGTGTAAAAACTTCCTTCGTTACCATAAGCTGAATACTGATGCCAGTTGTCATCTTTCGGGCCTGGAAATACATCAGGTCCGGTGGGAGCAAAACGCGAGCCATTTACACATGTTGTATTTAAGGAATTCGCGTCGACAAAGGTTATCAAGCCGAGATGTTCATCGTTTTGCTCTATCATACCGACAAGCATCATGTCGAAGTTCTCCTGTCCCGGGTATTCTCCTCTTGTCCAGAATACTGCAGTGTGATTCGGATCCCATGTGGGTATTGCAGGCCTGATATTATCTTCAGTTGAGTTTAACGTTATCTGTGTCCAGTTCCAGGTCAGTCCATTATCGGGAGTCTGTCCCCTGAAAATTTCGTGATGCTCGAGCGGCGTATTGTCACACGGATCGAAATTTGTTGAAACATAAATAAGGTTGGGATCGTTGGGATGTATGGCGCCGAGTCCGGTGTAGTCCTGCTCGTTATTATGAAGTCCTCTGCCCATTTTGCAGAGCTCTGTATATCGCCAGACGGAACCATCGAAACGTGCGTAGAACAGGCGATGGTCCGCGTCACCTGAAGCGTTGTCTGCGACCTTCGTGCCGTAGCGTGTGCTGAAAAGCAAACAAGGCAAACCAAGTGAATCAATCTGCAATTCGACTGTCCATGCCCTGTGATATTCGTTGGAGTCGTTAACTCTGTCTTCGGGCGAAGAGATAAATACAGGTGTAAAATCTTCTGGTCCCGGCGCGTCTTCATCGAAGATATTGTCGTCGATTAAATTACCGTAAGAATCCCAGGATTTTCCATCGTAGATATAGCCGTGATAGATACTGGTGTTATAGTCCCGGGGGTGATGTTCTGTACAGATGAAGTCTATTCGGTTTACGCCATTACTGCAAAATTTGTAATAGCCGTTCGAATAGCTGCTTCCCGTGTACGGGACGGAAAGCTTCCCTGCATAATGCCATGTCAGGCCCCAGTCATCGGAATAGCTGATATTGGGACTTCGCTGGAACTGACGCACGATATTATATAAGCGACCGCTGCCGTTTCTTTCGGCTGAAAGATAATGAAGATTGCTGTACGTCGTGTTGGAACCGTCCGCGAGGCCGCTTATAGTCTCCCAGTTATAATAAAACTCCTCGCTCCACGATGCGCCGTCGTTCGGATAGTCGCTTATCCTGTAGTAGCTGTTGTCATTGCCGTTATGTTGCGCATAGACGTGCAAATATCTCCCGTCAGGTCGAATCCACAGGCTTCCCATATTATGGTCGTCTCCAGCCCGGTCGGCCATAAGCACACGCGTGCGCTTTCCAGTATCGAGATTAAAAGTCGTAACGTCCACATCATTACCTCTGCTTCCGCCTGCGCCTCCGAATCCCCTTGAGTGAGCGGCTGTGCTGGTAATAATATTTCCTCCGACGGGGTCGTAAATAATCTTTTCGTCCTGGTACCAGCACCATCCGGCGTTATCATTAATCAGCATCATGTTGCCGGCGACGAGGTCACCAGCCTGGACGGGAAACTTTGTAGTAAATGTCCACGGGTCGCCCGGGTACATCGTGCCGTCATCATTAGTATCAATCACCCAGGTATAGGTTGTGCCGCATAACAAGTCACCGGGAGGATCGAAACTATCAGTATATAGAGCATATTTGGGATTATCGTACGGATTAGGTTCGGTTCCGAAATAAACATCCTGAGACGTCATGCTGACAGCGGCTGTCCAGGTTAGAATCGTATTTATGCTGACATCTTTTTCTTCACACGAGGGGGCGGGATTGAGAGCTTTGTTGGGAATTGTAGTAAAGCGCCAGGGAAGACCGAAATAAACTGTGTCCGGTCCGTGAGATGCAACTGACCATGTGTAGGTAGTTCCGTATGATAAATCATAGGGCGGCTCAAAACTGTTGGCATACGAAGTGTAAGCGGGATTGTCGTACGAATTTGCGTCAGTTCCGAAGTAGACGTCATAAGCTGATGGTATATATTTAGTAGGAGCCAGCCAGGACAAAACAGCAGAAAGCGGAACATTTTCGGAATTGTTCGATGGTGCCGGCGCAAAAGCTATATATGAATTGAATTGAATCAAATCGAGCTCAAAACCATTCATTAAGAAGAAAACAGTTGAGACGAGACCCGATGAATTATGACAATCGAATGTTAGCTTTACAGGCTCTTGCCCGTTCGAAATAACTTCTGTACTGAATACGCATACATCCTCAAGATGAGAAATTCCGTCAGACCAGGAAGAAGTAATATCTATGTCAGTTGTCTTTTGAGAGCCTGTTGCATCGTTTATTGTGACATCGAAAAGACCTGTCTGGTCATGTGGATCATGATGCCAAGACGTCCAGAGATAAGTTCCGGCGGGAAGTCCCGCGATAGTTAACGTCATTGGGTTTCCTTGTTCTCTGGCGTCAGTTCCAATCCAGTCTCTGAGGAAATCCTCGGCGTCGGTTCCGTCGTCACCGCCGCGATCGTACATTTGAGTAGTCGCGTTTACAGCGCCGGGAGCCCAGGACGGAGCGATTTCAATCGTAGTTCCGAAAGCTGAAAAGCTTTGCTCTGTAAAACTCGCTAAATTCTCCTGCGTCGCAAAATATCCCTGCCAGCCTTCGCAGACGTGTCCTCCCCATTGTGTAAAATCGATCTTGAGATTCTGGCTGAAAGCCCGACTGCCTGAAGTTTGTATTGCCAGAGGTAATAAAATAACAAGGGCAAGTATGCGGCGTGTTCCTGACCTGTCTGTGTCACTTTTCATTTTGGCCTCCTTATTGTCATCATTTAAATCTATCCGATTTGTCACGAAATATCAAGAATTTTTTACGCTCTCGGACAAAACCGGACGTGTCGCTATATTTCGCCAAGCATCTTCAGGCAATATCTGTCGGTCATACCGGCGATGTAATCGCATACAGCTCGTTCGAGTCCATGTTCGTCTATAAACTTCCTGAAGTAGCCAGGCATAAGCTCGGGATTGTCACAAAGTTTGTTAAAAAGTTGCGTTACCCAGCTTTTTACCTTCTCTATTGTTCGAACCACCGAGGGATGCATGTAAAGACTTTGGAGCAAAAATGTCTCAAGTTCAGAAAGCTGTTCATTGCTTTTTTTCGAAAGCAGGATTAAATTCCCGCCAGCATTATAAACATCACGGACATCTTTGATATCTGCATCGTTCAGTCTTGCTTTGCTTGTATCAAGACAATCGCTTACCAGAAAATCGAGTATTGATTTTACAGTTCTCGTCTGGCGAATAAACCCGTCCCGGATCGTCGAAGGCAGGGACGCACGTCCGTGCGTCTCTACTATACTGATGTTGAGCTGCTCGGGTCTGATTATGCCTGACCTTAAGCCATCCTCGAGGTCGTGACAGTTGTACGCGATGCGATCTGCAAGGTCGGCAATCTGGCCTTCGAGCGAGCAGTTCTTTTCCGGGAAATTACTGTCATCCGGGTTGTCATAAGGACTGTGATGTTTCGCCAGAGCGAGCCTTGTTTCATACATCAGGTTCAGGCCCATAAAATCAGGATATGGGTGTTCGAGCAAATCTACTATTCTCAAAGCCTGCCTGTTATGCTCGAAACCTCCGTAAGGTTTCATCAGGTTGTCGAGAGTTTTTTCGCCCGCGTGACCGAAGGGCGAGTGACCAATATCGTGCGCGAGACAGATTGCTTCGGTAAGTGACTCGTTCAGCCGAAGCTCTTTTGCGATGGTCCTTCCTATCTGTGCCACTTCGATACTGTGGGTCATTCGCGTGCGATAATAGTCGTCCTGTCCCGGCGTGAAAACCTGCGATTTACCTTCGAGCCTGCGAAATGCGGAAGAGTGGATTATCCTGTCGCGGTCGCGCTCGAAATCCGAGCGGTAGGGGTGCGGCTTTTCGCGAAATCTCCTGCCGCGAGTGTTTTCTTCTGTAACTGCATAGCTGCTTAAAGTATCCGCCATAGGTTATAACTGCTTATTTGCTGAAATAAACACTTCGATACTGTCATTCCCGCGGAGACGGGAATCCATTTATATAGCGCAATATCGGATAAATAACGAAAAAATTATAAATCAGGAAGATTATTGTCACTGCTTGCTTTTTTCAGTAATTCGAGAAGTTCCGTCAAGCTCTGACTGATGACTTTCGTCTCGCAGCAGACGCTCATAAAATTCGTGTCACCGTTCCATCGGGGCACAACGTGGATATGGAGGTGTCCCGGCAGGCCTGCTCCTGCGCATCTGCCGAAGTTCATGCCTACGTTGAAGCCGTGTGGCTGAATGGCAAGCGATAATGCTCTCTGTGTTTCCCTTATGAGCTTTATCATATCGAGCAATTCTTCGTCACTTGCCTCGTCAAGGCCATAGATGTGCCTGGCTGGTGCTATGAGCAGATGGCCGTTGTTATACGGGTAGCGATTCAATACTACTATACTTCTTTCTGTACGCCATAATACGAGATTTTCATCGTCATCCTGGGGATGAAGCAAATTGTGGCAGAGAAAACATTGTATTTCTTCCGACGTCTGCGAGTTCTGCTCCTTTTTCGCAGACGGATCGACATCCAGGCCAAGAATGTAATTGATTCGCCATGGTGCCCAGAGATTATTTCGTTCCGTCATTTTTGTTCTTTCGTTTTAACTCAGCTCTTATTGATTGATTTGTTTCATTGAAATTGTCTGTCTGATATTTATGAGAGGCTTTATACTGATTCCCATTTGCACAGAAGCCTGAATTTTTACGTCGTATCGCTGGGTGTATTCTTCTATCTGTCCCGAGTCAATGTTGAAAAGCTCCCGACCTTTTCCCGTCAGATCGAGAAGTTTATAGTAACTGAGCAGGCCGAAAGTGCCGCTCATCCTGAACCTGCCTGTATAAGGCACAGGCCAGGCTTGAGGTACTGAGTCGGATTCACTGTAATCGCAGTTTATTACCGCGATTCTCCCGTTATCAGTCGGGCGGATTTCGTCGAGCTTATAGGTGACGTTCCGCGCCAGCCTGCTTACCATCGGTGTCGGAACAGACAATTGGGAAGTCCAGTTCTGACCCGCATGCACTCCCTGCGATGGATTTTTGATACTCGAAATCGAATCCCACAGAAACCATTGAGTTGCAACGAAATCCCCGATCATATCGGGCAGTTTTAGTCTGCCGACTCCCGGCTCGGTAGTGAAAGCTTTTCCACCTGCTTGTTTAATCAGTTGTTCCAGTTGGGAATAATCATGTATTTTTCCTCTCGGGTCAACAGTGAATGTAAACGTTTTACCCTGAAAATATTCCGCAGGATCTGCCTGTGCGTTTTCATTTCGGGTAACCTTCGCTCTTTCGCACACAGCTTTTATCGTTGTGAGACCATAGGGATCAATTGAAATCGGAGTGTATGCCATTGTTATATCCAGCTTTTCACTGGACTTTATTGCGGCTGACTTGTTATTTTCCTTTGCACTTTCTGAAGGATTGAAATCGACTGAAGTTTCTCTTTCACAGGTAAACTCGTATCGCAGCGTCTTGTCTTCCTGAAAATCCACCGCCAAAAGCACATTCTCTTTCTTCGGAGGTTTTATCGCGGCTTTGTTCGTGCATCCCGATGCGATATTCAATAAAAGTAAAATCGAAATTGTAAGTATCTTCTTCAAGTCGTCACTCTCGAATCAGGTTTATGATGGCGTGTCCGAAAATTATCAATCTATCTCTTCAATATTATACGTCTGGAGCGCTGTCATGCTTATGGAGAATGGAGGTCCCGACTGGCCCGGGACGGGAGGTACTATCAGCCATTCATTTTTCAGGTTTTCCTGATATTTTGTCAAAGTTCCTTCGGTCACATTGAAGTTCATTTGGCCTGTATAGTCCAGCCTGATGTCAGTCATAGGCGGAAGAGCAGACGCGGCATGTTCCTGGTACGTTTCCCTCTCGCCGCCGGCGGAAGGTATAGCGTCCATCTCGACAATCGCGTACTCGCTTCCATCGACGTGTTCGATTTTCTCGATCTTGA
>JARRRJ010000021.1:0-17980 GCA_037380865.1 Sedimentisphaerales bacterium | reverse complement strand
TGCGGCTTAAAACCTGTTATTCATAATTTTCCCGGCGCTAGTGAGATTTTCAAACCTGAATACCTGTTCAATATCGCCGAGGGATTTTGCGAGCAAATACTCTCGGACTCTTATGAGCCGCACGAGTATCGAAGATTTGTCGAAGAAAATTATCCTCTCGCAAAGCAACTCTCAGAAGTCAATAAGCTGTTCGTCCAGCTCGAAGAAAAAATCGAATTCGAAGGCGGCATGAAAATGTCAAATACATCTTTCGAGAATACCAGTGATAAAGATTCTCAGCAGATCTCTGATCTCAATTTACTGAATATTCCATAAATGAAAAAAGATTTCAATAATAATGGACCTCTCGTGAGCGTTCTTATACCTACTTTCAATCGTCCGAGGTATTTCTGCCAGGCGCTAAGAAGTGTCTTAAACCAGAGCTATGCGAGATTGCAGGTGATTGTAGTAAATGATGGCGGTACTGACGTCAGTGACACTGTCAAATCTTTTTATGATCCAAGAGTAATCTATATAAATAGAAAAGAGAATCGCGGCAAGGCTTTTTCGCTTAACGAGGCCCTGGAAAAATCCGAAGGTAAATATATCGCCTACCTTGATGATGACGATATTTTCTATCCTAACCATGTTGAGATACTTGTCGATAATTTGGAAAATAGAACTGACTGTAAGGTTGCTTACAGTGATTTGTACAAGGCGTTCTGCAAAGTGTCACAAGATGGAAGCAGGCAGGTTCTCAGTAAGGTTGTGGAAGTAAGCAGGGACTTCGACAGGTTCTTTATGCTTCTTTTCAATCATGTTTTGCACGTAAGTATGATGCATCGCAGAGACCTCCTGGAAAAAACAGGATTGTATAACGAGCAGCTCGACGTCTTGATTGACTGGGACATGACGAGAAGGCTTGCTTTTTTCACTGACTTTCATCATGTTTATGAAATCACAGGTCAATATTATCATCCGATGGGAGACTGTGACAGAATTTCAGTTAGACAGAGAAAAGACAAACAGAATTATCTCAAGAATGTTCTGGCGATACGAACCACAAGGCCTGCAAAACCCTGGCCCAAAATTAATGATTTATCAATTATATTAGTAATTGATAACATTGACAGGCAGATGGGAAAAACTGCAGGCTCTATATGGCGGCATACGTTTTATCCGTATAAATTCCATTTGCCGCTCCCGCAAACTGACATGACCAGGCTTAATACTGATATGCCGAACCTCGTACTTGTACCTGTAAACCCTCTGTCTTCGCAGACTGAACGAATAGACGCGGCTATCGAACAGTGCGAAGGTGCATACATTGCAATTGTTCCTGCAGGTTTTCCGATAAATGACATGTGGATCGAGAAGTCACTCTATCCGTTAATTAACAGTGAAGATGACAAGCAGGGATATTTACTGGAAGATTCGACTGAAAAATTGTGGGCGGTGGTTCTAAGAAAGGAAGATTTGTTTTCAGCCAGAAGAAATTATCCGGAAATGTCACTTCCTGATTCTCTTAGCGCTTCGGGAATAGTCTTGAAAAAGCCTGGTCCACAGGAACTTCCGTTTCAGTTTGACAACATGCTTCAGCAGGCATTCTCGGCGCAGAATAATGGCGATTGGTTACAAGCCGCAGAGATTTATGAATATGCTGCGGAAAATTACAGTAACGAATTGTGGATGAAAAGCCTGGCTTCGAATGCCCTTTTTAACGCGGGTAAAATAAGCTCGGCTGCCGCTCTGTGCAGCCAGGTTAATCGGAAGAGACCGACAGTTGGCACTTTGCTTCTTGAAGCGAAAGCCAGGTGTCGGGAAAAAGAATATAGCGCAGCAATTGAATTACTCACTATTGCCCAAAAAACGATTGAAGAACGGGAATACTTATGGAAATAACTCCTAATAGCAATGAGCAGCACGATTCGACGCAGCATTATGAAATTCTTCAGGAACTGGGTGACTGCTATTGTTCTCTCGGAGACTATGAACGTGCGAAACAATGCTATGAAAAAGCCGCTGTTTTAGGACCCGACGAAGCCGCACCTTATATTGGTCTTGGCGTGGTAGCTTTGCAGAACAACCAGTTGGATGATGCGATTACTGCTTTTCATGTGGCTTGCAGGCTGGATGCGAAATGCGCTAAAGCATACGCAGGACTTGGCATGGCCGCTCAGCAGAAAAATGATTACCATTGTGCTTTCGAAATGTACCTGAAAGCACTCGAACTGGACGGCGAGAATATGATTGCCTTGCTGGGTCTTTTTCAGACCTCATGTCAGATGGGTTCGTTCGAGCAGGTGACACGCTACCTGGAATTGTACTTGGGTATGCATCCCGGAGACACTTCTGTAATGTATCCGCTCGCGGCCTTATATGTGAAAGATGGTAAAATGGAGGCTTCCAAAACTGTTCTTCAGAATATTCTAGTCCTCGAACCCGGCAATACAGACGCGGCGAATCTGCTCGAAGAGATCGAACACAATCTCGCTCAGTCGCAGCAAATTTAGTTTTCGGAAATAAAGACTATAATGAATACAAGTACTATCGAAGCTCCCGGCAAGGATGATATTATTCTGCTCGACAGGCTCACGAAACTATTGGAAGAGCAGATCAATACTATTCATCACTCGGACATTGGCGGCAAAAAAGTTGAATATCTCGCAGAGAAAGCACAGGATGTTGTAAAAGAAATATCGCAGAAACACCTGCTCGATTTGGAGCAGCTTACAGAGCGTCGCGAGCAGATAAGAGGATTATATATAAGTCTTAACCTCGCGATAATCGCCCGAAAAGATGAAACAGAAAAACAACTAAACCAAATCCGCAAAGGCAGAAAGAGTTTAGTGACATACCGTAGCAATATTTGATTAGATTACAATATGCTGCAAACAGATATATGCCTTAATTTATGATTCACTATGGAGTGATTAGCTATGAACATCTTGGTTGTTGGTGGTGCCGGATATATCGGCGGAGCGATCACGGATATATTACAAAAAACGGATCACAAGACGAGGGTCTATGATTCTCTTGTTTACGAAGAATCATATCGGAAGCCTGTCGATTTCATATGTGATGACGTGCGTAATGTTCACAGTCTGCGAAAACAGCTGGAATGGGCTGATGCGGTAATCTGGCTTGCTGCTTTAGTGGGTGACGGAGCATGTGAAATCAATCCCGAAATAAGTGAAGAAATCAACCAATATTCGGTACAATGGCTTGCTGACAACTATGACGGCAGAATCGTATTCACTTCCACGTGTTCTGTCTATGGAGCACAGGATGGTATTCTCTCGGAAGAATCATCTACTGATCCACTTTCTGTTTACGCAAAAACAAAACTGGAAGCAGAACAGTATTTGTGCGGTAAAAATGCGCTTATTTTCAGGCTCGGTACACTGTTTGGGGTAAGCGATTTATTTGCGCGATTAAGACTTGATCTGGTGGTAAATGTCATGACGGTTCGTGCCGCCATGGAAGGGGAATTGACGGTCTTTGGGGGAGAGCAATTCAGGCCGCTCCTGCATGTCAAAGATGTTGCAGAAGCAATAGTTGAATATATCAGTAGTGAATTTACGGGAATATATAATTTGCATCGCCAAAATGTGAGAATCGTCGATTTGGCTTATCAGGTGCGTAATCATTTTCCCGATACGATTATCAATCAAACTGAAATGAAATTTCAGGATTCACGAAATTATCGTGTCAGCAGCGAAAGAGTATATACAGAACTGGGTTGGAAACCAAAATATTCCATTGACGATGGTATTATCGAAATCAAGGAACTTATTCAAACCAGACGTTTAAAAGATGTTTCGAATCCGCGTTATACTAATCAGGCTTATTTGACCAAGGTCAATACAGAAATACTTGATAGGAAATTTACCGGTATGAAAAGAGAGGTTTTGGAGCATGCAGGATGAAGAGAGAACCTTATATAATTGAAGGCGGCCTGGCGGTTGATGACCGCGGCGAAATTGCTTTTGTTAACGGATTCGATTTCGATTCGGTCAGGCGTTTCTACGTGGTATCGAACCACAAAGCAGGTTTTGTAAGAGCCTGGCATGCTCATAAAAAAGAAGCAAAATATGTGACGGCACTGTCCGGTACAGCTCTTGTCGGTACCGTCGAAATAGATAATTGGGAAAAGCCTTCGGTTGTTTTGAAGGCAGGGCGGTACGTCATTTCTGCGAATAAACCTTCAGTCTTGTATATCCCGCCGGGCTATGCGAACGGTTTTATGTCACTTAGTTCTGATTTGAAATTAATATTCTTTTCGACTTCAACACTCGAAGATAGCGCCAATGACGATTTTCGATATGATTCGCGATATTGGGATATCTGGAACGTTATTGAGCGATAGGGTAGCCTGGGAAAATAGTAATGAAAAAATCAAGGGTTTTGATACTTGGCGCAAGTGGCATGCTTGGCTCAATGTTAGTGGATTTCCTTTCACGCAAAGAAGACTTGTCTCTAACAGCTACCGTACGTTCTCAGAAATTGCTTGATGGATTTCAAAAGAGAGCAAGTCATGTCACATGCAAAATATTCGAAATTACAGATGAATCAAAAACGATTGAACAACTTGAAGAGTTTCCGGAGCCCGACTGGGTTATTAACGCGATCGGCATAATAAAACCTTATATACATGATGATGAGGCGTTTGAAGTGGAACGCGGCATTATAGGGAATGCGTGTTTTCCCTTCTGGCTGGCACGAGTTTTCAAGAGGTCACGCATATTGCAGATAGCGACTGATTGTGTATATTCGGGTCAGAAGGGCCGGTACATCGAAAGCGATAAACATGACGCGATTGATGTCTACGGCAAAACAAAAAGTCTCGGAGAAGTTCAGCTTCCGAATGTGAATCTCTTGAGATGCTCGATAATTGGTCCGGAGGTTAAAAGCCATGTTTCGCTTCTTGAGTGGTTCCTGGGACAGCCGGAGAACGCCAATGTATCAGGTTTTACAAATCACTCATGGAACGGAGTTACAACTCTGCATTTTGCAAAAATCTGCTATGGGATTATAAGCAATGATTTATCTTTGCCTAACTTGTCACATGTGGTCCCGCATGGTGACATAACAAAGCATGACTTATTGTGTTGTTTTGCAGAGAGTTTTAATAGAAAGGATATTAAAATCACAGCCGCGAATGCACAATACATGATTGATAGAAGACTTGCTACGGAAAAACAGAAAATAAATGCCGAACTGTGGAAAAATGCAGGATATGAAGAACGTCCGCCTTCTGTTTGTGAAATGGTCACAGAGCTTGCGGCATATGATTTCAGGTTTGGGGGGATGGGAAGATGAAGATTCTCACTATTTTAGGCACCAGGCCGGAGATAATCAGGTTAAGCAGGATAATTGCAAAGCTTGACACTCTCTGTAAACATGTATTGGTACATACGTGTCAGAACTATGACTCGAATCTCAATGATATTTTCTTTAAGGAACTGGGTGTCAGAAAGCCGGACTATTTTCTGGGTGCAAAAGGCACGTGCGGCGAGCAAATTAGTACCATACTGACTCAAATGGAGAAAATCCTCCTTCAGGAAAAGCCTGACAAGTTTCTGGTTTTAGGCGATACGAACAGTTCCGTAGCGGCCATTATGGCAAAAAGACTTGCGATTCCCGTTTACCATATGGAAGCGGGAAATCGCTGTTACGATGATCGTGTCCCCGAAGAAGTCAACAGGCGTATTATCGACCATTCGAGCGACGTGCTGCTGCCTTATACTGAAAGAAGCAGGGCAAACCTGCTGCGTGAAGGAATTGAAGGTCAGAGAATATATGTTACCGGAAATCCAATTTACGAAGTTATTAAATACTATACCGACAAAATAGACTCGAGCAAAATATGCGATGATTTAAATATCGAACCTGACAGATATTTTCTTGTCACTATGCATCGCCAGGAAAACGTCGATATAAAGCATCGCCTGAGCGGCATTATAAACGCACTGGTCAGGTTGCAGGACGAATATACAGTTCCGGTAATTATCAGTACTCATCCGAGAACGAAAAAACGCATGGAAGAATATAGTATTGAAATAAAGAATGAAAACATACGTTTTCTGCCGCCGTTCGGATTTTTCGAGTTTGTCAACATGGAGAAAAACGCTTTATGCGTTATAAGTGACAGCGGGACAGTTCAGGAAGAATGCGCAATTTTCAGGAAGCCGACAGTTACTATACGTGATGTGACGGAGCGTCCTGAGACGCTTGAGTGCGGCAGCAATATCCTGAGCGGGACCGAAACAGAAAGTATTATCAGATGTGTACGTACGGTTTTGGCTCTTGAAAGAAACTGGGAAGCTCCGCGAGAATATCTTGTCGAAAATGTCAGCGATTTAATTGTAAGAATTATGTCTGCATATCTTCCAACGAATGTCGAACGCGTTTGTGAGAAAAAAATGAACCTGTGCCGAACTGTATAAAAAGGGAAAACGGATGATTACAGTTTTTACTTCGTGCTATAACCAGGGAAATTACTTGCCGGAAGCGATTGAGAGTGTTTTGAATCAAACTTATTCTGATTTCGAATATTTGATTTATGATGACGGCTCTACCGATAATACATGGGAAATCATACAAAGTTACGCGCAGAAAGACAAACGCATAAGACCATTCAGGATTCCCAAGTCGCCTAACGTGGGCGTTGTTATTAATAAGAGCATCGAGCAGGCCAGAGGAGACGTATGGACATGGTGTCCGAGTGACGACGTCTGGCTGCCGAATTTACTCGAAGAAAAATACAAAGAAGCCCGAAAGTATCCTGATTCGGTGCTGTATTCGGACTGGATAATCATAGATGATCACGGCAGGTATATGCGTCAGGTATCACCGAAGAGATTTACGCCGGAGGAGTTCACGGATGTGGTCTGGCATGATTCTCCCATCGGATTTACAGGCATCTGGGTGCCGATGAAAACTTTCGATAAGGCTGGTCTTTTTCCTGAGAATCTGAATTACAGTGAAGATTACTATTGGATGGTTAAAGCGACTATTCATGATATCGAATTCAGGTGTGTGCCGAAGGTCTTGTACAAGAAGAGAACGCACAATAATACTATTACAGGAAGGAATCGAAATAAGATTCTCGATGGTGTCAGAAGAATTAGACAGGAACTGAAAGCCTATAAGATGAATCTACCCGAAATACCAAGGAAAATGTATTTTTTCTGGGCGAATGAAAGTATGTCATGGCTCCGTTATATGACACTGTATTCGTTTAAGAAATTGAATCCGGACTGGGACATGGAGTTACATTGCTGCAGGCCGAATAAAGTAGTTTATAAGCCGTGGAAGGATTCTCCTACACAGGATTTCTTCAATTTTCAGGGTAAGGATTATTTTCCTGAAGTACAAAAGCTTGGCATTGCCGTAAAGGAATGGTCAGTAGAAAATGTGGACGGCAGGGACTGGGAAAATACTTTCTGTTCTTCGCATAAGAGCAATATTTTCAAATGGCAGAAAATGGCTCAAGACGGCGGCTTCTATTCTGATTTGGACATCCTGTACCTAAAGCCCATGGATGAATATTATGAGCATGTAAAAAATACGGATTTGATAATATGCTACAGGAATAGATATTTTTCGATCGGGTTTCTTGGCTCCTCGCCGGATAATAGATTCTTCAGAGATATATATCGTAATTCTTTCAGCAGCTTCAGGGTGGATAAATACCAGACAGTCGGCGTGGAGAATATCTACGCCTGGCTTAGAAAAATCGAAGATGCCCCCGAAAACACAGATGTTTCCCGGATGGATTTGTTGGATATAATCCGACGAAATTACCCGGAGCTATGCGTGTTTAATAATGAAATGGAACTATTCTATCCCTGGACTTATGACAGAATGGAAGACGTGTTTCGCTCCAAGCATACGAGCGTTCCTGAAAACTGTATCGGGATTCACTGGTATGCTGGAGATAGTCTCTCGCAAAGATACAATAACTTATTAACTGAGGACAATTACAACCAATTTAATAACACTTATACCTATTTTGCGTCCAGGCTCCTCGATAGCGACAATAATTTGGAAAAGTCTTTCCTCAAACAAAAAGAGTGTGACAAACCCATCACTGTTTCTAAAAAATTTTTACACAACTCAGGCAAACAAATATTAACAGATAGCAAACCGTTATTTTCTATTATTGTTCCGAGCTACAATCAGGCGGAATACCTGCCCGACGCTTTAGATAGCATTATTAATCAGACTTATGGCAATTGGGAAGCCATCGTGGTTAATGACGGTTCAACTGACCAGACGCCTGAAATAGCCGGCTGCTATGAAGCGATGGACCCGCGAATAAAGCTCATCAATAAAGAAAACGGAGGCGTTGCTTCAGCGTTAAACGAAGGAATAAAAAATGCTGCAGGTCAATGGATTTGCTGGTTGTCGTCCGATGATATGTTCGAACCCGACAAATTGGAAATCCATGTTCAAGCTTTTAAAAGACATCCTGAGATACGCTTTTTCCATACGAACTATTATATCTTCTACGAAGAAAAACGTGAAAAATGTATATTAAAAGATGATCCGGGAAATCATGTGGCTCCCGTGGAGTTTCAGGTGCTGCATTATTTTGATAGGAACTGTGCCAATGGAATAAGTATAGCCGTACAACGGGAAGTGTTTGATCATGTCGGCTTATTCAATGAGAAATATAGATACGGCCAGGATTTCGATATGTGGCTTAGAATCTGTTATAAATTCAGAGCATGTCATATTGACAGGAAAACAGTTGTAACACGCTGGCACGCTCAACAAGGTATGCGCAGTTTCCCGATGCGCGGCTGCTATGACTCAGCTCGCGCATGTATCGAGTTTCTTAATTCTCACACATTCAGTGAATGTTTCCCTGTCATCGACTTAACAAAAAAGCAGGGAGCGGCAAAAGCAATTCAGGAAACAATGGCGGTTGTCTTTAATCCCCAGGCAATGATGTACAAATGTTATTTTAATACAGTATTGCTTGATCGCATGGCAGAATGGATTTCACAATACTGTCCCGATGAGTTAAAAAAATCATTAGTTCCTTATTTGCTGAATTTTGTGAAAAATCTCATGAATTCCGGATTGATGGATAAGATAAAAAGAGCATTTCAGCAGTTTTTTGATAATATTCAAAGCGATTTCCATTATGTTGCTCATGATTTTGACCTCGAAGCGGCCCAGTATGCTCGGGAAATTTCTCTTGCAGGCCAAACTGAACGAGCTAAAGATATCGAAGCATATTTGTCTCTTAACACCCCTGACAAGCCGCGTAGTACAACGATTGAAGAATCGGAACTACTGGTATCTATTGTAATGCCCGCGTATAATGCCGCTGCGTATATTGCAGATGCGATAAAAAGTGTGCTTGCTCAGGATTATGAAAATTTCGAGCTTATCATTATAAACGATGGCTCGACGGATAATACCGAGGAAATAATACGTTGCTTCAAAGACGCAAGATTGAATTATATCAGACAGAGCAACCAGGGAGCAGCGGCGGCGCACAATGTCGGGATAATACAATCCAAAGGCAAATATATTATCAGACTTGACTGCGACGATATGATCACGCCTGATTTTATATCGAGACATATTAAATACTTCGAGGAGCACCCCGAAGCGGATCTCGTATATTGCGATGACTACCTGATAGACGAACAGGCAAATCCCATACGAATCATAGAAAATCCCGAATATTCCGAGAGAAATATTCTGATAAGAGACCTTTTCAGGAACGGCTTTCCCGTCATTCCCTTCAGGACATGTATAAGAAAAAAGGTTTTCGATAAAATAGGATTATTCGACAAGGAGTTATTAGTGGGAGAGGATTACGACATGATGAGGCGCTTCATAATGCACGGCCTCAAGAAGTCACTTCGACGCAGTTCGAAGATTTGCCCAGACGTTTTCTCCCGAAGAGCTTTTCCCTGATGTGAACTGGAATAAAATCGACCCGAGCAAAAGAAAACTCAGCACCAAGTGCCTGGCTGCCCAGACTTTTCTGGCGATTGGGTGCAATTATATTAAAACAAATTCTCCGGAAGTCTATGCCAGAGAAGCTTTTGGCCTTGCGGGCAGGGAACTTCGCGAATGTTTTAAAATTGACCCGAATAACAACCAGATCAGGCAATTGATACAAAAATGCCATTCGTACAAGCAAAATCTTAAGGAAATAGAAACATCTAACGATAATATAAGAGCAGACTCTGTACTTGCATGCTGAATTATTGAAAGAAAGTCCAAGAGGCGTAAATTATGGCAACAATCCAGCTACCGGGACTATCGACGGGTATCAATACTACCGACTTGATTTCACAATTAATGGCGGTGGAACGCCGGTCGCTCAATTTATATACCCAGCGCAAAGAAACCTGGGAAGAGAAAAAAGACAAGCTCGGCACACTGGAAACCAGGCTGAGCAATCTTCGCTCGTCAATTCGTGCTCTGTCGGATGGAGATGCGCTGAGAGCTTTTTCCGTCGCTTCAAGTGACTCGGATGTTGTCTCTGCAGAAGCATCGTACAATGCATTCGAGGGCAATCATACTGTCGTAGTTAACCAGCTTGCGAATTCCGATCGCTGGGTCCATACTGCAGGTCTGGAATATGCTGAAGATTACGTCGGCGAAGGGACTTTCATCTATTCGTACAATAACAAAGAAACCTCGATAACCACTACAGACGCAACAACGCTCGAAGATCTCGTGGGCCTCATAAATAACGATGCGAATAATCCCGGAGTTACGGCCGGCCTTTTGTATTATAATAACGCATATCACCTCGTGCTTAACGGCAACGACGCCGGAACTGACTACAGGATTTCCGTCAATTCAAGCAGTACGCGAGTTTTGGAAGCAGGTAGTGAACTTACAGCCAGTGGCGACAATGCTACGCTTAGTACAAGTATCATCGATCTCGAATCGACGAAATCAACGATGCTTTCGATGGTATAGGAAAAGCGACTCTCGAGAACGGGAAAATTATTTTGACTGACAAAGCTTCAGGCCAAAGCAGTCTTTCGGTAAACTTGTCTTACAACGCAAACGGTTCCGCCGCGACTTTGACACTACCTTCAATGGCTGTTAAAACAGAAGGGGGCGGCACAACCGCCAGCCTTGCGAATTTTTCGTCTTCTGACTTTACTCAAACGCAGGCCGCACAGGATTCACTCATCAAAGTTGATGGTTTCCCCGCAGGCTCATCAGTCAGTGAAATACAGACGATGAGCCGATCTACATCTCCGACTTCCGGTACATATACACTTACTTATGAAGGACAGACTACCGAAGCTATTGCTTATAATGCGACTGCCGCAGAGATTCAGGCCGCTCTCGAGGCTTTGTCGACAGTAAACTCCGGTGACATCACAGTTCAGGCTTCTGCCAACGGCTTCGCAGATGGCGACGTCACGTTCACTTTTGCTGAAACACTGGGCGATGTGAGCATGATTTCCGTTAACGGGAGCAACCTGGGTCCGGAAGGACCAGTAGCGATTACTGAGACAACGAAAGGCGTTCCTTCGTATATAAGCAGAAGCTCGAATACGATAGATGATGTTATCCACGGCGTCACTCTGCACCTGCATGACACAAGTGACGAGAGCGGCGAACAAATAACGCTTACAAGGGATATCGAGTCGGTCAAAACGAAGCTGAACTCATTTGTTCAGGCTTATAATCTTGCAATGACTTTTATCAAGGAAAATACGTCATACGATGAAAATACGAAGGTCGCGGGAATTTTGATGGGCGATTACACAGTCACGTCGATAAAGTCGGATATCAGGACGCCGCTAATCGTCCAGACGAACGGTTTCATTGAGGATATAGACAGCTTTCTTATGCCCGGCCAGATCGGGCTCGAGCTCGATAGGGACGGCGTGCTCTCGCTTAACACAAACGCTTTCGACGAAGCGATCGCAGAAGATTATATGTCCGTCCTGTCCCTGATAGGTGCTGACAAAACCGGAAGCAGCAGCAGCAATACGATAGAATACTACAGCGCGAGCAGCAACTATACTACAGCAGGAAGTTATGATGTCGAAGTGACAGTAAGTGCCGGGACGATTACAAGTGCACGCATCAAATTGGCAGACGAGTCAACGTTCCGCGATATGACAGTTTCAGGAAATATTATCACTGGTGCAAGCACATTCGATGATAATGGCGACCCTACCTATCCCGAGAATGGGCTCCAGTTGAGTGTAGACCTGGACCATGACGGCACATTCAGTGCAACTGTCAGGATAAAACAGGGCTTTACAGGAGCTTTGAATGATACACTTGACAAAATTCTCAAGGCGACATCAGGCTCGATTCAAATTGACCAGGAACACATCGAAGACCAGATCGATGCACTGGAAGACAGAATAGAGCTTGAACAGTACAGGCTTGAAAAGAAAGAGAAAGACTTAAACGCGAGATTTGCACGTCTCGAAAGAACTCTGACCTTACTGCAAAACCAGATGTCCGCACTGGGTTTAAGTTCCTGAAACCAGTCCGATCTTAAACAATGCCCTTCAGTACGTAGTCGAAGTTATATAACACACAAGTAATGAGAGAATGATAAAAATAATCCCCGCTATCCGATATTGCCTGTCAGAAAGCGAAGCCCACAAATCCGCAAAATGTCCGAACCTTCGCGTTTCCGACAGCAGGAAAAATAAGCCAATGCCGGCCATTATTATTGCGGCAGGGACGTAGAGAAAAGATACACGCGAAAGAAAGACAGACACCAGAACAAAAACGGAACAAAACGTAAATAGCAGACCGTACAAGATAGTCCATACAGGTCCCAGTGTTTCTTCGATAAAATCAAGTGACTTGCGATATAAGGACGGATCGAATATTAAGACGGAAGCATCCGCTATCAGGCACAACGAAATTATAAACATCACTATACGCAAAACGAATCCAAAAAGCTTGGTATTTTTAGCGGATAAATTATTAAACGGTTCATGCTTCGTCAATAATTTTCTTATTGATTTGCGCTGCGTATCTTGTTTGGAGGAGAAGGCGGGCGCGAAAATTCCGGCGTGCAGAATCGCACAAGAACATGATTCTATTTCGCAGGTTGTTTTTTCTTGCGGAGTCGGTATATCATCGCGAGTATTTGTGCTACGGCTACGTATAAATCTTCGGGGATTTGATTACCCGGCTCGACCGTCGCGTAAATTGTTCTTGTCAGTTCAGGTCTGCTTACAATTGGTACGCCGTAGGCGCGTGCTATTTCGCGGATTTTTTCTGCCATGTGGTCCGCGCCTTTTGCCACAAGCACAGGTGCTTCCATGGTTTTAGCTTCGTAACGTATGGCAACCGCATAGTGTGTCGGATTGACAAGAACGACTGACGCCTTTGGTACCTCCTGTAACATGCGTTTAAATGCCATCTGGAACTGGATGCTGCGAACGCGCCGCTTCACTTCAGGTGAGCCTTCGGTTTCCTTATGGTCTTCCTTAACTTCCTGGCGTGTCATTTTAAGGTCCTGGATGTATTTCCATTTCTGGAAGAGTGCGTCGGCAAGGCTGATTATCAGAAGCGCCATTGCGACACGTATCAACAGGCCGAGAGTTATTGAAGCGATGATTGAAAGTATCTGGTTCGAAGACGCCCAGCGCAGCGACGCGAGCGTTTCCAACCTGCTTTTCATGTAAAACCAGACAACAAGAGAGACAAAAACAAGTTTGAGGATCGATACTATGAGTCTCACAAGTGACTGCAAAGTAATCAATTTGCTGAAACCTTCGACAGGATTGAGCTGGCTGAATTTCAGTTCCAGCGCCTTTGGAGAAAAGTTCAGGCCGCTAATCGCAATGCCTGCTAAAAATGTTCCGGCCATAAGCGCTACAAGAACGGGAGAAATTAAAATAATTGATTCGAGAAATCTTGTGTTAAAGAACTTTAGGAAGTTTTGCGAATCTGAAAAGACACTGTTATCGCAGGAAAAGCCAGTCTCCATTTGTTTTTCGAACCAGTTAAATAGAGAAGGTCCCAAAACTGCAATCATCGCAATGAGAATAACCAGCGTTGCGACAGATGACACTTCCTGGCTCTGAGCGACCTGGCCTTTATCCTTCGCCTTCCTGAGTTTTCTCGGCGTTGGTTGTTCAGTTCTTTCTGCTGCTGGCTGCTCCGGCATAATAATTACCCAGGATATCTAATTTATATTGGCAGCAACCTGCTCATGAGTTTGGCAAATTCTGATACGAAAGTGTTTATAAAAGGTATAAACAACGCCATCATAAATAGTCCAAGCCCAACACGTACCGGCAGGCTGATAAACAGAATATTCATTTCAGGAACGATTCTTGCGAAGATTGCAAGGATAACCATCAGCAAGAGAAACGCTGCAAGGATAGGCGCTGACAATTTGAGTCCTGCAACGAGCATTGACGAGCCTGCACTTACCATGCCGCCTGCAAGAGTCTCTATTGTCGGAGTGCTTCCGATTGGAAACGCCTGGTAACTGCGCGCGATTATCGAGATAAAAAGATGATGGCCGTTTGCACTGAGAAACAGCAGGATGAAGATCATTTCAAGAAAAGAACCGAGAGGCTGAGTGTTCTCACCTGTAAGCGGGTCCAGGATTTCGGCCATACTGAAACCGATTTGATGTTCGACTATTCTGCCGCCAATTTTAACTGCGGAAAAAATACACGTTGCGATAAGTCCAAGCGCGAGTCCGTAAAGTGCTTCGTTGAAAATCAGCAGTAAAGCTTCCAGCACTGTCACCTGGGTTGAATTCGAACTAAAAGGGACAAGCATCGAAAAGAAAGCAGACAGAACGATAGTCATAGCAGCTTTTATCCTCACAGGGATTGTCGTCCATCCGAATACTGGAAGAATCAGAAAAAACGCAGATAGCCTGGTCAGGACTAATACGGGGCCGAGCAGTTTTGCGATCATCATTTCCATGTCTGTTAATGCCCGATATTTTGAATGTAGCCGAATATTTCATTGGAGAAGCCGAGCAGCATCTGGAGCATCCAGTTGGCACAGAGCAGAGTGACTGCGCCGACCGCCAGAAGTTTCGGTACGATAGTCAGTGTCATATCGCGTATCGAAGTCACCGCCTGAAGCAATGTCACCACTAAGCCGACAATCATACACGTTCCCAAAACGGGTGCTGACAACAGCAACGCGGTCTCGAGTGTATGCCTGCCCAGGTAAATAACGAAGTTGCTATCCATAATTTCTCCTCTTCTTTTTTTCTCGTATCACAGGCTTTCAATCCATGAATCCATAAGCGCACGACGATTCTGTACCTGGCGGAACAATTCAGTTAAAACTCAGGCTGATACTCTTTGCCAGCAGACCCCACCCATCTATGAGAATAAATAAAATCAGCTTGAAAGGCAGTGAAATCATAACCGGGGGAAGCATCATCATACCTGCGCTCAGAAGAATTCCAGCAATAACCATGTCAATTAATAAAAACGGTATAAAAAGAAGACAGCCTATCTCGAAGGCTGTTCTGAACTCGCTTATAATAAATGCCGGCGTCACTATGTGCATGTCAAGGTCCATCGCGCTGGCGGGCGGCTGGACTTTTGCCATTTTCACGAAAAGAGCAAGATCAGCTTCCCTGCACTGTCGTAGCATAAATTCTTTGATGCAGGAAATTGCCATATTCGATGCAGACTGAAAGTCGATCTCCTCGGCAAGATAAGGTTTTACCGAATATGTATTGATTTTGGCAAAGGTCGGAGCCATCGTGTACAAAGTAAGAAAGAGCGCCAGGCCGATAATCGCAATCGTCGGAGGTATGGTCTGCGTAGTTAAAGCACGTCTGACGAAGGAAAGTACGATGACAATTCTTGTAAATGATGTCATCATGACCAGCAGGCTCGGCAGAATCGCTAAGCCGCTAAAGATGATTACGAGTTTTACTGGTGTTGACCAGTCTTTGCCTTCGCTCTCGGTGTCGATCGATTTGTCTATAACTGTCTTTAAATCCGAAATTGAGGGTAATGAACTATTTTGTGACGCGCTTGAGGAACTTCCCGAGCCAATCGTCATGGAAGGTTTTTCGATGCCAAGTGTGTTCAAATCGAGTTGTCCGTTGCGGCCGGGATCATTTGAACTTTGCGCGAAAGCAGTTCCCGCCGCTATAAAGATTATGAAAGCAAAAATTGAGATTCTTAGTGATTTATAAGTCATTTGGTTTGTTTCAATCCAGTTCGTCTTCACGTATCGGGATGTCCGTCGAGAATTCGGTCAGGTCAGCAAGTTTTCTTATGTTTTCATTTGTGCTCCCGATGAGCAGACGCCGTGGACCAATTTCGATCAGATGGACAGATTTGCGCGGGCCGAGATGAACAGTTTCAATTATACGAATTTCTCTTCCCTGCAGGTTCGCAATCTTAGGAAGAAATCTCTTTGTCATGAAAATTGCGGCTCCACCCAGAATTGCAACAAGAACTACCGCAAGCATTGTTTTATAGAAAAGTTCCGTGCCGTCAAAGAATGAGGAACCTGTGAAGCCTGTATCATTCGACAGGGAACCGGTGGATTGTTCCCCTTGATTATTTTGTGCTATAACTGAATTAGGAGCTTTTTCAGTTCCTGCGATGTCTGTCGAGCCGGAGCCACCCAAGCATAAAAACAATGCAAAACAACACAGAGCGACAGAAGATGTCAGTAACACATTTCTTTTATTATATTTAGTGAAATTTTTATTCACGTGTAATCATATTTCCGAAGCTTAATTATTCTTTTAAAAAAATACACATCAATACCATACAAATACTATTTAAGTGCAAATTATATACCAGAAAACAGGACGTGTGTTTTGACTCCGAGAACAGATATTTGAGTGGATGTTTTTGGAGGATGTGTTCAATAAATTGACAATAACATGCTTTTCAGCTTTGTCTGAGAATAGCGATGAATAGTTGCGCGGTGTTCGAACCAGGTCCGTCGGGAGCAGACCATTCGCCGCCTGAACCCGCGCCCCACGAGTAGACAGACCACTGGGGTGCAGGCCCGAACACACTTGAGTCGTTTTCTTCGTCAAACATCGAAGCTAAAGACGCTCTCAAATATTTCGCCGCAATTTCCGCACGCATGGCAGAGAGTATCCAGTGTTCCTGCTCGGTGTTTTCTTCCGGCGCAAGGCCAAGTACGTAGAGTGTCAGCGCCTCTCTGCCTGTACCTGCTCGCAGGTCTGTGCAGAATTTGTCCAGGTAACTCTTTGACGCTTCGTCAAGCTCAGCTTTACCAGGCTCAAAATGAACGTTCGCAACCGAGAAATTATTTGTCGTCGCGGTGATTTGCGGAGGCTTCGTAGCGGTCGTTTTCTTGAGACGTTCGAAAATGCGGCGAAGCTCTTCCTTTCTCGCATCCAGGGTTCGTGTATCAGATGACTCGTCAGGTTCCTCAATAGTGTACTTGGATTTTACACTTCCAAGCTCAGGTTTGTTTTGTCGCCCGAACAGTGTTCCGAGACCGAGATAGCGAATAGATTCCAAAAACGCGTCCCTCCCCTTATCGAAAAGCTCCGGATCCTGGACATCGGCGAGCGTCAGAAGCATCACAAAAAATGTCAGAAGCAGTGTGACCATATCTGAGTACGTCACTATATAGCCCGGGACCTTTGGGCCTTCCTCGCTTCCTGTCTGGCGCCTTTTTCTCAATTATAGACACTCCTTTGCAGTAAAGAAATCTCGAGTTCACGCTCGGAACTTTCCTGATCGTTCGAAGATGTATCAGCGGCCAGTGTACCGTCAATAGAAATACTAAAACGATCCTTGTCAATATTATGCCTTGATGTCAGGTAATATACGACTGCCCATGCTCTCTGAAGACCAAGAGATTCGTTGCCGTTGTCAGTGGTCGAATCTTTCTCACTTATGACAATTCTGTTCGGCATCTCAGCGAGGAATGGAGCTAAATCGTCGAGCAGAATTGTCATAAGTGAGAAAGATTCGACCACTGACAACGGCAACGAATCTCTTGGTCTTCAGAGAGCATGGGCAGTCGTATATTACCTGAC
>JARRRJ010000020.1:0-9914 GCA_037380865.1 Sedimentisphaerales bacterium | reverse complement strand
CACGAAAATCATCACATACATCGTTCAGCGAAACGGACTTCCAGGCAGTAGCTGAAATGAATGCAAGTCTGCTTAAGGAAAGCGCCGAGCGAGCAAAGGTAACACTCTCGATAGAAGGTCTTGACGCGCTGCCCCATACATTTGCCAACGAGAAGGATATGCAGCAACTATTCTTCTGCCTGATGGAAAATGCGATACAGGCGGCAGATAAAACAGAAGAGCACAGACTCGTTATCGCCGGCGCATTGCAGAATGAGCAAATCGAACTGCGCTTCTGTGACAATTGCGGAGGCATAGCTCCGAAACATCTTAACAGGATATTTGAGCCTTTCTTCACAACAAAATCGATAGATCAAGGCACGGGTCTGGGTCTCTGTATCGTGCAGGATATCGTATCTCGTGCGGGCGGAAAAATCCGGGTGGAAAGCAAATGGCCTGAAGGTTCAACATTTTTTGTAACACTGCCCGTTAATGGTAATAAATCGCCCGCCGAAGCAGGTTTTTGAGATTACAATCGTACCGTCCGGCACAGCTCCGACGAACTTTTAATAAGCATTATTACCTTCTCTTTACAGAACCACCCATATCAGCGTTCCGAAGTCATTGTCGAGAGCCTTCGAGCTTTACCTGGCGCATTTTAACTTTTTAGCGCCACATGTATGTAAAGTAATTTATGTCCTGACATGGGCAGGCTGTTATATGAAAATGAACAGCCTGCCTTGTTCGGTAGTTCATTCTAAAATCAGATTCCATTCAGAAGAATGTCTATTATAGATAGAGCTACGCCGCTTAAATATTCCGCATCTGTTACTGATATTTTGTTGCCGCTTTGTGCTTCTACCGCATTTATGAAAGCCCCAAGAGCATTAATAGCGGCTACATCGTTGTTTTCATTCATGTCATCGAGAGCCTGCAGTACAGCGCTCAACTTGGCATCCAGGCTGTTGACAATCCCTTGCTGGGTATTCAGATTAACCACATCCGTGATCAGTAACAGGACCTGTTCAAACGGATCTGTCAATTCTTCTGTAAATTCAAAAGCACCCATGTCCACATAAGTACCTGTAATTCTCGGATTTCCATCGAGATCAGTTGTAATGCCTGAAGGAACAGCATCATTGCTGCCAGTATCAATGCACGGGGAATCTGCCAAAAGATGGAGATCGCCACTATCAGCATCAACAAACATAGGATCTTGATTAATATTGCCTTCTACAGCATTGCCTCCCAGCACGTCACTATAGCTAACAGTTGCGATGCCAAAAATCTCGTCCGGTGAATTGTCCCAGAGAATGCAGTTCGTCACGATGGGGTTGCTGGTAAGATTATACATCCCTCCGCCCAAGCCGGCCGTGTTTAAGCTGAACGTGCAATTAGTCACGCGGGGATTGCTGCTGTAAGCATTGTACATACCTCCACCACGGAGGATTCCCGAATTTGTGCTGAACGAGCAATTGGTCACATTCGGATTACTGCTGTAGGCGTTGTACATGCCTCCACCGTACCAGTCGGCCAAGTTTGCGATGAATGAGCACCCGGTCACGTGGGGACTACTGTTAGAGTTGTGCATCCCGGCGCCATAGTCGTTTGCTATGTTTGCGATGAACGTGCACCTGGTCACGTTGGGGCTGCTATATGAGTTGAACATCCCGCCGCCGTAGTCGGCGGCTATGTTTGCGCTGAACGTGCAATCACTCACCGTTGGGCTGCTGAAAAGATTGTACATCCCGCCGCCCGAGTAGGCTGTGTTTCCGCTGAACGTGCAATTGATCACAGTTGGGTTGCTGGCATAATTGCGCATCCCGCCGCCATTGGAGTAACTTCCGCCTGTGATGGTGAAGCCATCGAGGATGGTATCGGGACCCTCAGAGTTGGCGCAAGTTACGGCTGATTTGTTCAGTCCAGTCGCATCGATAGTGGGCCTGGCGATACCATACAACGTGATAGCTAAGCCTGAAAAGTTGATGGCTTCTCCGTAAGTTCCAGACGCTACCACAATTACATCGCCGTCACTTGCGGCGTCAATCGCAGATTGAATAGAAGGATACTCAGTAGTCGGTACAGATAAAGTGGCCGACTCTGCTTTCTCCATTCCAACAAACATAACCAACATTGCAATGCAGTAAGTAAAAATCTCTTTTCCTGTCAATGACTTTTTCATCATACCGCCCTTTCAAAAAATGTTGATATTTCCAGAAATCCGCACAACGGGACTCACTTTGCTCTGAACACGTTCACCGGGCGGTTAGACCGACTTCCTAAGCACCTTAATATCTCTCTCTTGGTAGCACTATACTCCACAGGTGCTCGGCAGGCAAGGAAAAAGTCACGAATTTCTATTAATTTTTGGTCTGACAGCGGCATAATGACTTTAAGATAAACAGGAATACAGGGTGAATTAACCGGGTACGGTGCAATTTCTATCTGGCGATGAAGATGATGCAGGTTGTTCAATTGTTAAACTCAGGTCAGATGGCAGCGATTTCCCGAAAAGGCACAGCTTTTCTGTAAGCCTGGTAAGTACTGCCGCGACGACAAAAACATGCAGAGCCAGGCGGCTGAGTTCTCCTAATGCGCGGCGAATACCTCTCCAAAAGACGATGCCTATGCCATGTTCTTGCAGTTCTATATTGTAAAATGTTAAATGCGTACACGCTATTTAAATCACTGCCGGTGTGTTTTCCCATCTATGTCACTGGTATGAAAAAAGCACCATAATGCAGGAATACATTATGGTGCTTTCTCTTCATTTTGTAAATTGTAAAGCTATTCGTAAAGGTACGTAGCTTCTGTTTCTTCGACGGGACGTGTTAGCTCATCGCTGTTTAGTATTACCTTGAACCTCGTATCTCCGGGTCTTACAGCCGCTACTACTACTCGCCAGACTGCCTTTTCGTGCGGTGCAAGCGAGCCTAAGGGCAGAAATCTCAGCTTGTCACCTTCCATGGTGCCTGAAGTTGCTCCTGCCGAAGAAATATACTTGACGTAGTCTTCAAGCACACACGCGACAAGAATATTTGTCAGAGGTGCCGAGCCCTGGTTCGTTACTGTTATCATATATGTCACCCTGTTGCCCACTCTTACCGGGTCGTCAAGGTCAACGACTTCGAGATTGACAGCGGGTATACCTGTCACTACTGTTCTCATCGAAGCTGAAACCGCCTGCGCACAATAAGCTGTCGCGCTGGCCGCATTTGTAATCACTCCCGGTATGGTCGGCGTGTACGAAACCCTGAACGTTTCGGAAGAATTCGGTGCTAGACTGTCGAGCTTCCAGGTCAGCTTGGTATTTGACTCGATAAGCTGCGCACCAGCGGTGGCATTGACAGAAGAGACTCCTTCAGGCATACTGTCTTCGACGACAATATCTCTTGCTGTGACATCGGATTTATTCGATACGATGATTTCGTATGTCACCGGTCTTCCTATATAAAGATGTTCGGGACCGTTCTTCGTTATGGCAAGTACAGGCTGACTCACGACAGTGGGAGTTTCAGCCGATTCGGCTCTTACGCCCATATCGACAGAATTCGCAAAAGCTTTGCTCGTGTAAGTTCCGATTCTCGCGGCACGAAGCTCGACGGTATATTCGCGTGACTGCCCTTCGGCTAAATTGCCTGCGTCAATAGAAATTTCTGCTTTACCGTCTGTGGTTCGCAGTCCGGACGGAAGAGTATCGGTAATCCTGATGTGCGTTACTGTTCCAGTTCCATTATTGGTTATAATATATTTCATAGGGATCAGGTCACACAGCATTGCTTCCGAAGGCACACTCTTTACGAGCTTGAGGCTTGGCTGGACGACTTGTACAGTCGCCACTGCCGGAACGACTGGCGTCTCAACAGTTGTGGAGTATTTCATAGGCTCAGCGTAATCTGCCATGCCAGAGACTGTAATCTGCCTGCTGGCTTTCGGTCCGAGTGAGTCTATTTCCCATTTCAGCCTGTTTGGAGCTTCCTGCGCCAGCGGATTAGTGCTTATGAGCTTGAAGCTGTTCGGATACTCCTCGGTGACAACTATGTCACTCAGAAGTGTATCGGTAAGGTTTGTCAGTTTTATTGTGTATGTGAACTGTTCGTTCTTCTTGGTTTCCTTTGGCATGATCTTATCGAGCTGAACAATGCCGCATTCAGCCCACGGGTAGGTCCGCGAGACAACTGACGATCCCGGCTGCTGTACTGAGACCATTGCAGGTGTTAAAGTCTCCGTATAGGGATAGGTTGTCTGAGGCTCGTTTTCTTCCGGAATGACCTCAATGGGAGGCACAGACGTAGCCTGCTCCGGAACTGCGCTTCTATCTACAGGCAGAAACTCGCTGTAGCCTGGCTCTTTGAGTTTCGATTTGCCAAAGCCGTGCCATCCGCCACAGCTTAGAGAGCCGCATATTACCAGAACGAGTAGAATAAGTGAGATATTAAAGCACTTTTTCATTCTATATCTCCTTTGTGTTTTGCATTCTTTCACAATCATAAAAGCCTGTCCGATATTTCCTGTTTCTCACTTGGGCATCGACGTATCGATGCATATAACTATCGTGAGTTTCAAGTGATATATCGGTACATAGTCTAACCAAGTTAACATATTTTAGCTATCTTAAACAAAAAGACAAAGCTATATTTTAGCTATTTTATCTTTTGCTCCCAAAAATAAAGAGTCTTGCAGACAGCAATAAGTTCTGTTTTTCCAGGAATCCAGCTCCGGCCCGAGCAACATCCTATAATATATGTCATAACTCTTTTAATAGGCCCAAGTTACAAAAATGTCAATCCTAAATCCTTTAGAATTCCGAATATCATCAAAATCTGTCAGGTTGGCAGAGAAATATCGTTAATTTGGAATTATGGCAGGTTTCATCAATTACGCCATCTTATTTAACTCCATATAAGTTAAGCACTTAGGTAAAAGAGACATACCTCATAACGGATGGCATGGAATTTGCTAATTAAAATTGTTGAAATATGAGTTACGATACGTCACAACTGAATGAAGTAAACGTTCTGGCAAGCCAGGCGAACTGGGCCTGGCCTGAAGCGCTGAAAAATATATTTCAGCCAAGGGGTATAAGTCTGCTTGTCGCGGGCAATGCTTCGGATTTTATCAATATAATCCGCAACAAGAGAATTCACACGACCATTTTCGATGCGGATTCCGAGCAATCCGATGCTTTTGCTGTGATAAAAATTATCCGGATGAGCTATCCCCTGCTTCCCTGCATCCTCTTATCGAGCGACGCGGGCAAAACGCTACTTTATAAGGCTCTGCAGCTGGACGTTTTCAGTGTAATAGACAAGCCCGTTGATATGAATATTCTTCGCGAACAGTTGAACAGACTTTTTATCAAGAAATATCACAGTGATATATTTAAGTATTGAAAGGAGTAACAATAAATGAAAATCAGACCATTGGCAGATAAGGTGCTAATTCAGCGTCTCGAAGCCGAGACGAAAACAGCCGGAGGGATTGTGCTTCCGGACAGCGCCAAAGAAAAACCGCAAAGAGGTAAAGTTGTAAGCGTCGGGGAAGGCAAAATGCTCGACGACGGCACAGTAAGAAAGTTGCAGGTCAAAAAGGGTGATATGGTACTTTTCACAAGCTATGCCGGAACAGATATAAAAATCGACGGTAAAGAATATCTGATTATGAGTGAATCGGATATTATGGCGATTATCGAGAAGTAACATAAGAGAAATTTTAGCCAAAGATTAGGAGAGTATAAATATGGCAGCTAAAAAAATAGCTTTTGGTACTGACGCACGAGCGGCTGTTCAGAAAGGCGTGAAAAAACTCGCCGAAGCAGTCAAAATTACGCTCGGGCCATGCGGCAGAAACGTAGTTCTCGAAAAGTCTTACGGCTCGCCGACCGTCACAAAAGACGGCGTCACAGTCGCGAAGGAAATCGAGCTTGAAGATTCTTATGAAAACATGGGCGCGATGATGGTCAAGGAAGTGGCCTCGAAAACTTCCGATGTCGCAGGAGACGGGACGACAACTGCAACTATCCTGGCTGAGAGTATTTTCGACGAAGGTCTGAAAAACATCACGGCAGGCGCAAACCCAATGCAGGTCAAGAGAGGCATCGAAAAAGCTGTGGACCAGATCGTGCAAGAGCTGAGAAAAATGAGCATCCCTGTCAGCTCGACTAAACAAATCGAGCAGGTTGCAACATGCTCAGCCAACCAGGACGAAGAAATCGGAAAGAAACTGGCCGAAGCGATGGACAAAGTAGGTAAGGACGGTGTAATCACAGTCGAAGAAGGCCAGTCACTCGAGACTACAGTGGAACTGGTAGAGGGTATGCAGTTCGACAGGGGATATCTCAGCCCGCACTTCATTAACAACCTCGAGAGCATGTCAGTTGTGCTCGAAAAACCCTATGTGCTCAGTCATGAGAAGAAAATCAGCACAGTAAAATCGCTTGTTCCACTTCTCGAAAAAGTGGCTAAACAAGGCAAACCATTGTTGATTATCGCAGAAGATGTCGAAGGCGAAGCACTCGCTACACTCGTTGTGAACAAGCTTCGCGGCATACTACAGGTTGCGGCTGTTAAAGCGCCCGGATTCGGTGACAAGCGCAAAGCTCTGCTCAGTGACATTGCCATTCTCACAGGCGGTGACGCAATTTTCGAGGACCTCGGACTCCAGTTGGAGAATATCGAGCTGCATCAGCTTGGAAGAGCGAAAAGGATCAGCATCGATAAAGATACCACAACAATTATCGAAGGAGCGGGAAGCAGTGAAGCGATAAAGGGAAGGATCGAGCAGATTAAGAACGAAATCGATAATTCGACAAGTGATTATGATATCGAGAAGCTCCAGGAGAGACTGGCGAAATTGGCCGGTGGCGTAGCACAGATTAATGTAGGAGCCGCAACGGAAGCAGAAATGAAGGAAAAGAAAGCACGCGTCGAAGACGCTTTACATGCCTGCCGGGCCGCGGTCGAAGAAGGAATCCTCCCCGGAGGCGGAGTTGCGGTACTTCGCGTTTTGTCTGTGCTCGACAAGATAAAAACTTCAGGCGACGAAAAAGTCGGCGTCGACATAGTAAGACGTGCTCTTGTGGCACCGATTAAGCAAATCGCAAAGAACGCTGGTCTGGACGGCTCAATCGTCGCCCAGAAAGTCATGGAAAGTACTGAAAAGAATTTCGGTTATAACGCTCTCACCAGGCAATATGGTGACATGATAGAATTCGGTGTAATCGTCCCGACGAAAGTCGAGCGAGTCGCTTTGCAGAACGGATCTTCCATAGCTTCGCTCCTGTTGACGACTGATGCAGTAGTCAGTGAGATTCCTGAAAAGAAGGAAACACCCTCCGGCATGCCTCCGGGAGGCGGAATGTACTAAAATGAACTTCAGCGGATTCCACGTTGACGTGGAATCCGCTTTTTCGTTGAGAAGAAAACATCATGGTTTTTCGTTTTTATTCAAATACCGTTTCACAAGCGACAAGAGACGTAGCGAAATGGATACTCGTTGTGGGATTAATCCTCATCGGCTTCGGCTTGCTGATTGTCCTTTTTCCGGAATTTTTCGCTTTTCTTGCGGCCATAGTCTTCTGGTTCTTCGGGATCGGAAGCGTCATTACCGCGATAAAAATCTTCTGGGCAACGAGACATCACAAAGGCCCGGGCTCCTCTCAGGGCTACAGAGAAAACGTCCAAATCCATTACGAAGAGCACCACGACCAATAAGTTACACCATCAAATATTATAGCTGAACCAAGTCTTGCTGCGAATGGTTTTTGAAAGACAGGAATAATCCATATATTGATATAAGCAATAATGGCAAATGCAGGATGCCATTCCACCATGATGTTGCGGGATTAATGACGAAATTTACTATCATATTGTAGAAGCCTATAATAATGCCCACCAGGCTGGTGACTCTCAATGCTGCTGTGTTGACTCGCGGATGATATAAAGTAAGCAACCCGACATAAACAGGAGTCATCATACAGAAAGCCATTCCGGCTCCATTATTGAACAGGTCAGCCAGTCCAATATTGTGAAGATTTGACGGAGCCCAAAACGCCAGTAGTGCCGGTGGAATGACCCAGTATCTCCACATAGGTATTCTTAGAAAACGAAAATCATTTTTCAAAACAATCGCTTCCCAAATCCAGAAAGAGGCAACTGCGAGAAACATTAAAACGTTGACAGTGCAGATTGACAGGCCGTATTTTTCGGTTATCGCAATATTTTGACCCAGCGCAAAAACCACGTAAGAAAAAGCAACATATATACTGAACACGCGGCGGAACCTGTTTCTGAAAATGATTATCAAAAGAATCAGCACAACGGGAACTATTTTGAAAAACGGGTACAACTGTGAGTGCGAATTAACATAAGCGTTCCTCAGCGAAAAGCTGATTACGTCGCCCCATTGGTTCCATTCATAACCTTTCGAAGCGTAAGGGGGCACAAGAAATTGAAGCAATATGAATAAAAGAAAGAACCACCATTTTCTTGTGATTTTTTCCAGCTTATCGCTCTTAAAAGTGTTCTTATTCATAGTGTTTTAGCCCTTATTGTTTTTAAGGATTTCCTCGAGGGCTTTAATATGTTCTGCGAATGCATCTCTTCCTTTTCCCGTTGAGCTTATGAAAGTACATGGTTTCTTTTTTACAAAAGTCTTTTCGAGCTTTATGTATCCGGCTTCTTCGAGTTTAGACAAATGCGCACCGAGATTGCCGTCGGTGAGTTTCAGCAGCTTTCGCAAGTAAATAAAATTAACCTGCTCTTTTTGATCAAGACTTACAAGCGCTGACATTATTTGGAGCCTGACCGGCTGATGGATTATGTCATCAAGCTGTGCCATTTCTCACCTCCATCGCAATCTTATATAAATTCCGGTCCCGAAAAGTGCTCCCCCGCCGGTAAAAGCCATCCAGAGCCAGTAATATTGAGTCAAGATGTAAAAACCCACCAATGTTGCGACTGTTAAAGCTGCTCCAAGCACAATCATAAAACGACTTTCGAACCATAATCCCGTCACGATATAGGCAAACATTACCGCTGTGCATATAAAAGCATTACATTGCATCCCGTTAAACGGAGCTAACAGGAAAAGCCAGATAACAATGAATGCAACTAAAAAAATCCAAAACAAAGACTGAACGAAACCGACAGCTTCCTGGTGCTCAAGCCCCGCGACCAGTGGCGCGCGCCGGACAAGGAAGCCCTGAAGGAGGACATCCGCAAGGCGTTGGCGGACATTCCCGGCGTGAACTTCGGGTTCACCCAGCCCATCGAAATGCGTGTCTCGGAGATGCTCACCGGCGTGCGCGGTGATCTCGCGGTCAAACTCTACGGCAGTGATCTGGGTGTACTGAACCAGAAGGCCGAACAGATCGCCCAGACCCTGCGGGCGGTGCCGGGCGCCGAGGACGTGCTGACCACCCGCAACGAGGGTGTGCAGTACCTGCGTATCGAGGTGGACCGCACCGCCGCGGGCCGGCTGGGACTGACCGTGGACGCCCTGGAAGACCTGCTTCGGGGTCAGATCGAAGGCCTGCCCACCGGCATCGTGCAGGAAGGCATACAGCGCACGCCGCTGCTGTTGCGCGGCCCCGCGGACCAGCGCGCCGATCCCTCGTCCCTGGCCACCATGCCGGTGACCCTGGCGGACGGCAAGCAGGTGCCGCTGTCCACCGTCGCCAAACTGGAGCGGGTCGAAGGCGTGGTATCCGTGCAGCGCGAGTTGGGCAATCGCTTCGTGGTGGTGCGGGCCAACGTGCGCGGCCGCGACCTGGTGGGCTTCGTGGATGAAGCCAAGGCCGCCGTGGCCAAACAGGTCAAGCTGCCCACCGGCTACAGTCTGGCCTGGGGCGGTCAGTTCGAGAACCAGCAGCGGGCCGCCAAACGCCTGTCCATCGTGGTGCCGGTGGCCCTGGGCCTGATCTTCCTGCTGCTGTT